>NZ_AQGU01000017.1 GCF_014905615.1 Pseudoalteromonas aliena SW19 | reverse complement strand
GTAGCGCCTCAGTCCAACAAGCGATTATGCAACACAAACTGCGTGTTGCATAAATACTAAAATGTTAGCTTTCTTAAAGGATTTCTATGAGTCATCAAGGGTACTTTCCTCCAATTTACGGACAAGGCGAATTTCATTGTCCTCATTGTAATGTGTACGCAAAACAATTTTATTCTCACTTGGCTACAAATAACCAATTTCCTTGGCAGAGTGTTGTTGATCAAAACTCAAGATTTGACGAAGCTCTATCAAGTACATGGGTTATTTCTAAATGTCAAAGGTGTGATCAACACATCATTTGGTTTGAAGAAAACATTGTTCATCCCAAAAAGGTTACAGTATCGGCTCCTAATGTGGATCTGGACGCCGACATTCAAGCTGATTATTTGGAGGCTGCGAGAATATTGTCCGACTCACCAAGATCCTCTGCTGCATTATTAAGGTTAGCTCTTCAAAAATTATGTAAACAGCTCGGAGAGAAAGGGGATAATATAAATCAGGACATTAAAAATCTAGTTTCAAAAGGTTTAAACTCTCTCGTGCAAAAGTCATTAGATGCTTTGCGTATTACAGGAAATAATGCAGTTCATCCGGGAGAAATTAATCTCCAGGAGGAGCCTGAAAGAGTTGTAAAATTATTCGAACTAATAAATTTTATTGCTAATAAAATGATTACCGAGCCAAAAGAAATTGAGAGTTTTTATTCTGATTTACCTGATAAAGCTAAAGCCGCTGTAGAAAATCGCGATAGCGAAAGCTAACAAGGGTTTTCAAGTCGGACAAATTACAGTTGGCTTTTTGTTCGTGCCTCACTTATTTTAGCCAACTGCAATTTGCCGCTTAAAACGGCGTTAGTTTTCTTATGATGATTCGTTTTATATTTTTAAGTTTGTTTATGATTGCAGGGACAACTATGGCTTCTAATGAAATAGGAGCACCTGAAGGAGTTTCGGCTGAAGATTGGGAAGCCTATCTAAAGCACAAAAAGGATTGGGAAGCCATGCTTCAGCAAAGGTTTGAAAGTGAACTCAAAGCGAATCCTCCTTTACCTCCTTGGGAAAAATTCCCTGAATATGAACCTAGCAATATATTTTGGCGAATGGGAACAGGTGAAGAGTATCTAATCGATTATTTTGGCGTTTATTTAAAGTACGCAAGTAAAGACGATATTCAAGCATATAAATTGAAATACCCCGCTCCTAAAATTTGGGAAAATTGGTATAACGAAAACTAATCGGGTAGCCGGAGGTCTCTAACCTCCAGCCCCCACACCACCCATCATGCGGGTCCGCAATGGGCGGTTCATCTCCCGTAATGAATATTGATCCAAATATCTCTCAATGACACTAACCCTTGTGACGCTAAGTAGTTAGTGCCTAGCGCAATGTTAATTCCTTTTGTTTTTGAGCTTCTACAAGGGCCTTTACTGGTGATACCACAGGCTATGGCGAGTCGCTCGCTAACACCCAATTTCATTAAACTGCGTACTTTGGTACGAGGTTTTCGCCACTGCCGCCAGTAGCACATCCTTATCCTACGGCGGATCCAATGATCTAAATCCACTGTTAGTTGATAAGCGTTGGCTATTAGGTAGTAGTGTCCCCAGCCACAGTAAATACTGTGTGAGTTTATGAATTTGTAGGGTCATTGAGATCCCCCAGTTGCGGTTAGTGAGTTCTCTTACATTTGCTTTAAATTTCTTTAGCGCCTGTTCGTGAATTTGCACTTGACCGTAACGAAAGGTAAACCCGAGAAATTTCGAGCCTGTTACTGGACCGACTCGACTTTTCGATTCGTTCACTTTGAGCTTTAATCGCTTAGTGATGAACGCAGTAATTTCCCGTTGGATTATTAGCCCTTCGCTTTTCGTTTTTACTAAAATGATTATGTCATCAGCGTAACGTGCAAACTTAAGGCGTTTGTAGGTTAGCTTCTTATCTAATTCATCGAGTAAAATATTGGAAAGTAAAGGGGATAATGGCCCACCTTGAGGGACGCCTTTGGTTGACTCAAACCACAGACCTGTTTCGCGCTCTGCTACTCCCGCTCGGAGGTATTTACCAAGTAGGCGCATGAGTGCTTTGTCTTTGATTTTACGACCAACACGATTCATCAGCATGTCGTGGTCTACTTCATCAAAGAACTTAGACAAGTCGATATCAACCGCTGTTTTATAACCTTGTTTAACACAAGATTGAACATGGTTCACTGCTTGACTGGCTCTTTTATGAGGGCGATAACCATAACTATGTGGTGAAAATTGAGGCTCAAAATAAGGGCTAATCACTTGAGCAATGGCTTGTTGGATCACTCTGTCGATAACAGCAGGGATCCCAAGCATTCGCTCACCGCCATCAGGTTTGGGTATCATCACGCGTTTGACTGGCAAGGGTTGATAAGTGCCGTTAAGTAATTGTTGTTTAATACCTAACCAATGTAACTTAGCGAAGTGATTAAACTCTTCAATACTCATATTATCAATACCCGCAGCCCCTTTATTGCGCTTAACATGTTGCCATGCTACGCCAATATTGTGGTTGCTTAGTACTCTTGCCATCAGGTCATGATCTGTTTGGTTATATTCATTCGAGGTATTATTCACAGCAGAACGCTGTTCATCACTATCACAACACGGTGATCTATGTGAATTCAAGTTCATTTGTAGTGTCTCCTCTGGTTAAGATGTTCAGGCCTTCACCGTGTCCCCTCCATTACGATGGGCGTTTGGCTACTATGCCATCTGCTGACTTCTGATAGATCACTCTAGCGATTACTCGATAAAGCGCGTCTAAACTAACGCTTGTTTACTGCTATTTCGCTCGCTGTAGGTCGCAGCAACCAAAGCGCCAAGGGTTGAACAACCAGTCCCTAACTGGTAATCTCCAAGCGTTAGCGCGGACGCGTGTTTATCAGATCTCCCCGAATAAGGTGCATTGACTTTCTCTGCACAACTGCATCATTTACGGTGGCCGTTAGATCACATGACTTCGCTATCTTGTGCTAGCTCGTCTCCAGCCTACGCCTCATATGATGTTTTTGTTCATCAGCTCGCAGATTTGCTAGCGGCTTCCTCCTGACTATCTCTCACGATTTAGCCCTTGCCATTCGCTAGTAGTTATCGTTTAATAACAGTGTGTTATTTAAACGGTGATCTTCCTACAGAGGACTTTCACCTCATAAGTCAATGCCCATGTCGGGCGTACACAAGTTGCTTAAACGGACAAAAAACAGTTGGCTTTTGCTCGTTCCTCGCTATTTTAGCCAACAATTTTATTGCCGCTTAGCAAAGCGTTAAATGCTAGGAGCATAAATGAGCATTTTCGATAAATTCAAAAAGAAGAAGGAACCGAAAAAGGTGTTCCCTCCAGTTCCTGACTGGAAGCCAGAAATAGCGCAGTCGATTGAAGATATAATAGATAGGGTGAAATATTACACGGGTAGCAAGAGAGATATAGCTGTTCTAAAAAACGGGACTTGTGTGATTCTTAGTGACGATTTGTCTGATGATGATGCTCAAAAATATACAAAAGAGGTGCTTCATCAGATTTACCATTATCATCCAGACATGAACCCAATGAATATGGATGATGGAAATATATTGGTTCAATACAATCATCCAGCCGTGAATGTGGTCTTAGAGCAGCATGTAAAAAAATATTGGGAATTAATTGATCAAAATCACCAGCGGGCACTAGCAACAGATGAGGTTCTTATAACTCCACTAGGCTCTAATGTATTTGATGAATTCGGTAAAAAGGCACTATTTGGTAGATGTTTTATGTTTATGGATGCGCAAGACCCAATGGTAATTAAAATTGTCCGTAAGAGCATTTAACAAAGCCATCAATTTGACCGCCTTACGCTGCGCTTCAGGCGGCAAATTATGGCGGCGTTAGATTTCTATTCGAGCCTTGGTGTATGGTTAACTTATTTATATTCGGTATTATCTTTTTCGTTTGCTGGAAAATAAACGTAAAAAGAAAATATTGCACGTCAGATAAAGAATGGAATGTTTATAAAGGAAACTTATTACAAGGTATCTCTGTTCGTAGTCACGACACAGGTTACTTTGAAATTGGGTTTCACCGTAAAATAACTGTCCCACCAATGGGTGTTTACAGTTATGTTTACAGTAAAGATGAATTTCATCACTTAATTCATTGCTTAAAAAACAACATTCCAAGTAAGCACAAAAGTAAAGGCTTAAGAACATTAAAAATTGTAAGCGCACCTAAAAATTTTGATGCACTTATTACAGAAACCACTTATCTCAGTTGGCAACAGAGACTTCTTCAGCGTAAACCGATAGATGAGTTGATTTCAGATTATGAAGCAAACAAAATCTAACAAGAATTTAAAGCGGGACTGCTAACAGTTTGCTCGGTTTCGCTTCGCTACACAATTTTAGCAAACTATTATCAGCCCCTTAAATGGGCGTTGAGGCTGTAGAATTACTCTTTTTAGGAACGTATTCTACTATTTCAAATTGATTACTTTTTAACCTTGAACCCATCCGTTCGCTGTGATCTAATAGATATTATTCACCCACGGTAAACTGTTATGGCTAACTACAAGCCTGACTTATCCTGTCAAAATAAATTCATTCCTATCAATTTCGCTGAGCAAATTCTGCCTGGCACTTTTGAGTATGCCCTTTGTTATATTGTCGAAAATAAACTCGATTTATCGGGATTTGACGCGTGGTACAACAATGACAAAACGGGCGCGGCGGCGTATCCACCTTCGGTAATGCTAAAGATTATTTTACTGGGCTATGCACATGGTTTGATCAGTAGCCGTCGGATTGCAAAGGCTTGCGAGCATAATATTTTATTTATGAGTGTGTCGGGTGATATCCAGCCGCATTACACATCTATAGCGGGTTTTGTGGCTAAAATGCATGAACAGATTGAGCCGCTTTTTACGCAAGTGCTGATGATATGTGATGAAGAAGGCTTGATAGGCCGTAACATGTTTGCCATTGATGGGTGTAAATTAAAGTCCAATGCGAGTAAAGAGTGGAGTGGCACATTCGATGAGTTAGGTCGCAAAAAAGCAAAACTAGAACGCGCAAGCAAACGTATTATTGAACGCCACCAATCACAAGATGGGCTGGGCGAAGAATTGATAACTCAGGATTTAAAACAAAAAGAAAAGCTAGATAAAAGTGTAGGTAAAATTACCGAGTTCTTAGCCACTCACAAAGAAAAAATAGGCAGTAAAGGCAAGCCTGTTAAAAGTAATATCACTGATCCAGATAGTGCGAAAATGACCACGTCAAAAGGGACAATTCAAGGCTACAACGGCATCGCGATTAATGACGATAAACACCAAATCATCCTGCAAGCACAAGCGTGGGGCTCAGTGGGTGAGCAACAAACTCTACAGCCAGCTGTTAAGCAATTAAAACAACAGCTCGATAAATTAAACACTGACAAACCCAAAGACGAGCACACGATTAAATTCACCGCAGACAGTGGGTTTAACAGCGAAGTAAACCTTGAATATATAGAAAAAAAAGGGGTCAGATCCTGAGGGATCCCCACAATTGCTAATGAGCTACAAGCACTCACGGCAATCCTTATTTAATTGCTTGAGTGCTTCTAAAAAAGTTTTCAGTTTTATTTTATAACCAAATTTTTCGAAGTATTGCGTCCCCAAACTAAAGCTAGACAGCACGTTTCTATCCTTTATCGTATTCGCCTGAAAGCTTCTATGCACATTCAATATTTTTGCCGTTAAACCTGCTAGCCAAAGGATAAAATTAGCAATTAATGCAATCAATAATGCGATATTCAAGCGGCCTTTTTCATAGCTACGACAATGACGTAAGTTCAAACCATTACTCGTGTTTTTTAAGTCTCGAAAGGACTCTTCTATCTGCATTCGCTGGCTGTAAATTTTAACCATATCTTGCGCTGAATAATTAATATTGCACAGTGAGGTAAATAATAACCATGGCTCCGTGGCGCCTTTAGCATGTTTCAAGCTTACGCTGCAGCGAATCGTTTTTCCTCGAAGATTTTTCTTTTTTCTTTGTTTAGGCTTTGATTTAAACAAGTAAAAGTGACCACTCAATGAATTGGCTTTAGCGAGTTGTGTTTCAAATAGATAAGCGGGTTTTGCTGTCGCTTTAGAATAAAGTGTTTTTACTGGTGACCAACACGTATCATCTTCTGGCTTTTGATATTGTGTTTGATGCCTCACTCTGCCTAAAAAATCCCAACCAAATTTAAGCACTAATTTAAACCAAGGGTTACGAAATCCTGCATCGGTAACGATGATCGGCTTGCAATCAGAAGGTAATATTGATTTAAGTGTTTTGAGGAAATCCTTATGCACGCTTTGCTTCATGTATTCACATTCACGAAAGCTTTGCTCATAGATTGTCATTGCTCGACCTTTAACTGGCACTGCTGCTCGTAATAAATGAAACTCGCCACAAGGTGTTAACCCTGACCAATCAATCGTCACGCATGGGCGTCTAATTTGACCTATAACGCGGCGAGTAATTTCTTGGTAATAATGGTAGCGAGAATGCAGGACGCGAGGGTTGCCAAATAACCTATCTATTCGTTTAATATTGTGTTTAACCTTCGCGTTGCTCTTTAATTTTCGCCCTAAAGCAGCAATGGATAAGAACTTATGTTGGCAGAGTGTTTCTACAGCTTTCATTAATGTGCAGTGGTTACGCTTATCAATAATACCCGCTGTGTTAGAAAAAGTTTTATGTAATAATTTACCCAAGTGCATAGTCGATTTACTCTGTAATTTCTTTGGTCGGAAAAAACATATAAGATCAAAATTGGCTGTGCACTTCAACTGTTTTTTAAGCTACTTTATTGATTTATAGTATCAAATTGTGGGGATTCGTCAGGGTCAGATCACTTGCTTCATAATACTTTGTCATGATTGTTCAGGTATTGGCATATGAGTAGTGTTGTGAAGCAACGAACCTGACCCCTTTATCTTGACCCCTTTATCTTTCTTTATCTTTTCTCTTTATCTTTTCTTCTTACCTAACATGGCTTAATAGGTGTATATTGGGACCATTACAATACAATGTAGCCGCCCCAAATATAATAACTAGCCTTCTATTTTGAGGTAATCGCTAGCTTAAGCTCCTCTTTAGCTTTAGCGGTACTAATTTTTGCTGTTCGCTTTTCAATTTGCATCAACAGAAACGTCGTTTTGTTATCCTTGTTATCTTGAATACCCTTTTCAACGACACTGAGATTAGTAAAAGTAGACGCTAAAGAACAAGATCCTATCGCGGCTGTGCCGGTCAACAATTGCTTTTTCGACACCATTTTTGCAGCAGCAGCTGTACCTTTAGGTACTTCTAACTCTATAATAGCCTTATTCTTTTTCCATTTATTAATTTGCTTTAGCGCTGCGGGGTGAGATGCCAACTGAGTGATTGTCTGATTACTTTCAAGCTCGTCTTTATTCATCAGAACACACATCTCAATCGGTATTGTGATAACAGCAATGACCTTGCGAATTTTATACTGCTCAAGCGCCTCAACCGTTGCTTTAACTAAGCGCCCTTCAATGGTTGAGTTTTCCACAGCGCTAAATGCCAACGCGTTTTGCTGAGCAGCCAGCTGGAATGCGTTCGTCGGAGAACCTGCAAATACCAGCTCATCCTTCAATGATGGCTCATTTAAAAACAACTGAGTAATAGCTGTATCGTTAAAGCTACCAGCAGAAGCCTGTACATACACTTTCGCCCAACTAGGTGTTGATGCCAAAGTTAAACTCGCTAATAGTAACATTCTCAATTTGTTTCTTAAATAAGTACCTTTTTTCATAAAATTACACCCGCGCCTTTTGTGTTTAGCCTATATAAGTTTGATATTTTATGCCTAACAGGCAATAAAAGCGAAAGATATTGAATGATTATCAAATGCGATGTTATTAGCTAAATTCATTCCTGTGGTAATAGAAATACAAAAAATATACAATAAAACAAAGCGTTAAATCAGCTCCTTCATGATACTGTCAAAAATAGCATCTAATTGTTTTGAAAATTGCTTATCTTCTCTGCGCTTTTTCCTTATTTGATGAGTAATAAAACTCACAGAGCCACTATGACCAAGGTTAAAATACTCTGCAATATTACTTAACTTTTCAGCCAAAACCTCTTGGCAAAAATACATGGCAACTTTACGTCCTTCAAATCCTTTGCTTGGCCCTTTAAGCACACTGGTAATTTTAGATAGCGGGCAAGCATAATAATCAGCAACCGCCATGACCACCTCATTCATTGAGATATCCGGTTTTAGTTGCTGTAAAACCTTAGGCTCGGGGCTATTCATTAACTGAGTGTTTTTCAGCCAACGTTTAAAACCATCACTACCCAAAACCGATGCAATATTACCTTTGTCGTAAAAGTCAGTGAGTCCATCACTGCTACCTCGTAATACATAAGCTTTGTACTGCTTAAACTTGTGACGATGACCCTGTATTTGATAAGTAAAGTCGCGCGTAAGCCATTCTGGTGGCTTTACTTTCCCGATATAAGCAGGGTAGCTCGACCAAGGATAGTGCGCTAAGTCATCCACCAGCGGCATAGTCATATCAATAGGATTACGATGGATATAGCGGCTTAATTGCAGCAGATACTCATTTTTTTCGACCAATATCGCTTTATACCTCCCACGAAATAATGGCCCATCGGTATGCTTCAACTTATTATATCGCTGAGTATAAACCCCATTAATATGGCGCATAACACGGCCTAAATTCGCTTTGGGTGTTTCAATCAACAAATGATAGTGGTTCGTCATAAGGCAATACGCATGAATAACGCAATCAAAGCGCGCTTGTGCTTCACCCAATGTTGTTAAAAAGGCTTGAAAGTATAATTCGTCATGAAAGGTATTTTGCCGTCCGCGCCCACGGTTCATAACATGATAAAAAGCATGTTCGTACTCAATTCGTTGTGGCCTTGGCATTGTGAACTACTTTTTTTAATAATACCCCTTTGAAGGTAGTCTACTTATGTCATGAAGCAAGTGATTTGACCCCTTTTTTCTTTCTGGTAAGATTTGCTATCTCTATTTTTTAGTATAAATTGAAGGCTGATAATTTATAACTATATGAAATTAAAAATGAATAAAGAACCCACAGTTGCTGGACAAGCTGTCTACTCGAAGAAAGTACTCTCAATATACGATTTCTGGGTTTTAGGAGTCTCAAATAACTATTTTTGGAAATGCCCAACTAGATTTATTAGCGAGCAATTTTCAATGTTAGTTTCATCTAATCATTTAGATGTTGGTGTTGGCTCAGGTTATTACCTCAAGAATTATCTACCTCAATCAACAAAACGTATCGCTTTGCTAGATTTGAATCAAAATAGTCTTGATACAACTTCAAAAGCAATAAATCATTTCCAACCAGAAGTTTACTGCGGGGATGTACTTGAGCCTCTTGAGTTAAATGTCGATAAATTTGACTCAATTAGTGTTAATTATTTGCTTCACTGTTTGCCTGGAAATTTAATTGATAAGGGTATTACGTTTCAGCATCTAAAAGAACATCTGAACGATGGTGGGGTATTGTTTGGTAGTACAATTTTTGGCAAGGGTACAAAACTAAACTTTTTCGCTAAAAAATTGATGGGTGTTTACAATAAGAAAGGAATATTTAGTAATAACAACGATGATCTAGACTCGTTGCTGTTATCGTTAAATAAACACTTTACTGACGTAAAAGTGGAAGTTATAGGATGTGTTGCGTTGTTTTCAGGTAAAAAATATAACAAATGCATCAAAAACAAATAAACATGACACCCACCCTTAAAAACAATTAGGATGACACCCATCCTAATTGTTACGAAAAAAGTCAACAAAAACAGAATGAAGAGTGCGTTGTTATAAATAATTAATTATGCAAAAAGCTGAGTAATGTAGACAAGATGAAAGTAAAAATAGACAGCCCAATAGGGCGACGACAGCTGTTTATTAAAGAATGGCAAACAACTCGGCTGTTTTGAGCTTGCTTTCCTTTAAATAAAAAGCGCAATATTACCGTCAACAAAGGCATGAGTAAATTAACCTTACGCGGACAAACGAAAGTGAATGCCTTTAGCTTACGCTGCGGCAACTGTATTGCCTTGTTCATAATATAGAAAAAGTGCAAAACACGATGCCATTAAGAGAAGAAGTCCTTTTAACCTCAAATAAGCCACTCAGACACCTGTAACCTCTTCCAAAACGTCAATTAAAACAATATCAAACACTTCTTTATATGCTGCGTAAAAGTACAGTAATAGATTGAACCAAAATAGGAACTCAGCTATGGTTTGTTTATCAATAAAAACAAATAAAAAACGAGTTAATCTACAGGCTCGTTAGGTGAAAAGGAGAGTCTCACGATGATATTTGAATACATTCCTCAGGTTTTGGGGATATTAGCTTTATCAATCTATTCAGTACGTATATTTAAAGATGAGCATCATGAAAAAAAATTCTTTAATGTCGCTACTATTTGGGCTGCAGTTGCTTTAATAACGTTTTGTTTTTCAATCATGTCTTTTGTTGTTATCAATATATATTTGGGCATTATTTATTGTGTTGTTTTTGGTGTTTCAACTGTTGTTGCTATGAAATTTCGTAACGCAGAAAAAACCACATAACAACACGCCCTGAGGTGGACAGCAAGCGCTAAAGCTTACTTTCCACCGTAAATTTTAACAGCGGTGAACCCTTACTTTTCAAAGCAGATGAGTAAACTAGACATCCATTCTAATATTTTCACTTTTTGAACTAAGTACTCGTTTTTATTTTGTGCAAAAAAAGCAGGCTGCCATATGGCTACTGCGAGAAAGCGTCAAGCAAGTTTGGTTAATACATAGTAATTACATAGCACTATCACTGAATATCACGTTGCGTACGCCGGTCATCTTCACAAGCAAATTACTGTGAAAATCTAAATTGAAAACGGCGAGCGAGTATCAGCAACTGCGAAAAGCTACTCGCATAAAACTTAAACTACTCAGTCAAAATTAAAACTGCGATTATGCCGTCATTTCATGAATGTAATTTAGGTTTAATAGTGATAATGGCTTATTTAATGAGTGCTTTGTGAATAACAATACCAGAAGAGATGAGCGCTTAGCCAAAAAAGTAAATTTAGTGTTGTAGTTTTGTTTGCTCAATTAGAGCGGCTGTCTAGTTTAATTTAATAACGTAAAACGTACGTTATTGCTTAAGTGAGTAGTTTTTTGGTCAAAATAAATTTTCTACCTAATCCAAATTAAAGTTAAACAAGTTTTAATAAAAAAGCCCTTAAATATTAAGGGCTTTTAATTGAGCATTTTCTCAAATAGTTTTATTACTTTATAGTTAAGGTGTGTAGCTTCCAATTAAGTTAACATCTGTGAAGTTGTTATGCCCTAATAGCATAATGAAGTAGGTGCCCGCTTGCGCATTGGTAATATTACACGCTTCAGTACTGCCTACTTTCCATGGTCGACAATCATAGTTCGATTTGGTCGGCTCACTGGCAAATTTAACGTGCATGTCTACGTCACCAGAACCTCCACTGGTTTTAAAGCTCAAGTTACTTGCCCCTGCAGGGACGGTCATTGTGTAAATTGTTTCACCGCGAGTAACGCCTGAAACAAGCTTCGCTACACCATTTTCAAGGACATTATCATCCACAGTCACGTCATTTTGTATATAACGGGCTAATAAAGTAGTGCCTGAAAACTCACTGTTGGCACCCACATTAATATAATTCCAACCCGGTTTTACATTTTCAACTAGTATGGTTTCGTTATTTGTAGGGCCATTTGAGACATTATCATACTCATTTGATCTAGGGCGTTTATCCCAACGGTGTACTAAATCGGCATTACCACTGCCATGGCGTAAAGTGATTTCTAGCGTCACATTGACCAGACCTTGCTTGGCATTAAATGCTAATTGCAAGTTTCTGTTGTTATTTGTATCGGCTAAACAAACTGCCTTGCCAGCTGGAATTTCATGTTCTTCTGGCGGACGTCCTAATGCACAAGCATTAATCCCTGGTTGTTCATTGCCTTGAATATCATCAATGTTAATGGGTTCAACAGGTGATGGCGGACGCGTGTTATCAACGGTGCAGCCAGTTGATTCTACAGTTGTTAACCAATTTGAAAAGTCGTTATCAAAGCTTTTATTGTTTACCCAAGAGTCAACTAATTGTGTACGATAGTCTTGAAAGTTTCCTTGTTTGAATAAGTTTAACATTGAGAAGAAGTTCGCATTTTCTCTTTCAAACATATAGCGGTTTGATAAATAGCCCCAATCATAAATACGTGTTTGACCTACCCCATACTCATTTTTAAAAATAGTGCTTAAATCATAATCGCCTTTTCTTGCCTCGGCTATTGCACCCTCATTACAATCTCGTAATGAAATATATTCAGCAATACCTTCACCAAACCATACTGTACGGCCAGCACTGTCGCTGTCTCTAAAGCTGCCTTTGGAAATAAAGCGTCCTTCTAAATAATGAATATATTCATGGCGTAAATTCCATACATCAAAAATAGGGCGTTCACTAACATGTTCATAAGCATAAAATGTGGCTTCAGGTACTCCATTACTCGGGTCGCCTTCTAGGTATGTACCACCATTGTTAGTATTGGCATTAAATAATGCTCCGCCGTAGGTAACCCACTCTTTTTTATCATTAAAAATAACCATTTGGAGTTTGTCGTTATCGTCAGGTGTGACGGGAATTTCGTTGGTTTGTAATGTGGTGTGAAAGTGGCTTTCATGTGCTTCCAAAGAATTACATGTCCATGCTAATTGTGCTTGGGTCATGTCTTGCGCCCAAATAGATAATGTTCCTGAAGGACAAACCATCCGGTCGTTTAATACGGACGTAATAAGGTCTGCTTTTTTATCACACATATTGTAGGTAGTACATACTCTGTTATAACCAATTGATTCAAATACGGCCATATACAGTGTACGTGCATTATCTGTTTTAAGCGGGCCAGAGGTATCAAGAATATTATTTATTCTTGCTTTTAATGTTGATTCCATAGCAGGAAAATGTGCATCATTTTCACCTCGGTGTAACTCAACAAGTTGGTACCCTAAATTAAATAAATGATAGTCGTTATCTGGTTTTTTTAACCAGTTAAGATTGTTATTTATAAAGCCTGTGATTAAGTTAATTAATGCGACATTATGCTCTTGAGCACGGCATGTTGCATCACTAGCACAAGCTTTCAGTGTATCCCAAAATAATGGTGATGCTGCCGCACCCCAATTACTGGTGTCTTCATAAGATTCATCGTAGCGGCTCAGTACACCTTTTAAAATATGCATAAAGCGACCCGCAATTTGGGCATTTTTGAAGATCCCCATAGCACTTCTTACCACCAATGCATGCTCTACTGTTTTATCAAAAAAATGGCTATTAATGTATAAAGCATTTACTGCTTCTTCCATTAACTGTTGGCTTGCAGGTGAAACAAAGCGGCGATTGTCATAATATGCATAGGCTCTTAGCCAATAAAACATAGCACTGAGGTAGCCATCAGGATCAGTACCATCATAAGTGCTTATTTGGAATTTAATTTCGTTGATAACTGTAGTGAGATTCGCATCTGAATATGCGCCTAATTCAAGGGTTTCAGGGCGATCATTAAATAACGTATCTATGCACTTTTTTCCGTTATCTCTCAAGGCTTGTAGAAATGCGGTACCAGTTAATGAGGTAAAGACCGAACTACTACACTCGTTGTTATCAACTGCTGCCATTAATGACTTACTGGCTGTAGTTTTTGATAATGAAGGTTGAACGAGCGACAGAGCTAACTCTCTATTATCGCTTTTTACACTTTTGGTTAATGCTTGAGGAACGTAGTTATTTGTTGTTCGAATATGTTGAACATCTTGTTGATTTAAATTCTTTGGTGAGTATGAAACATCTCGATCGGTATTTGCATATACAGAGCTAGTTGTTAACGCAAGTACAATTAAAGATACACTTTTTTTTATATTCATTGTAATTATCCTATTTACGTGAATTACTAAACTTTTTTTCATTATATAAATCTCGTATTGTGTAACTAACACTCATCCTAAAAGGCTCTATAAGTTAAATTGTTATAGAGCCACAAATGAGTTATTGAGCAAGTGGTCTACATGACGCGACATCATAATCAACAACAATGGTTGCCCCTTCTGGGTTACCTGATAATTCGATATAATCCCAGTCATTTGCATTTGTAGGGATCGTGTAGAACGCACACTGTTGTTGATCTTGTGCGCTTGAAACTACATTGTAATTACCAGTCGCGATTTTAGGCCAACCACCATCTTTAAAATAAATAGATGAATCTGTTGATGCATTAATTAACGTAATGGCGACTGTTGTGTGATTTCTTTTTAATTCACTAAAAGCGAATATTCTTTTAGTGCCTATACAGCCAGCCTTGCCAGGAGTTAATGTACGTGGAGTAGTCGTTGCGCCATCAATGGCACACGCGTCATGCAATGGATTCAAACTAGTGCCATCATCAACAATCGGACTAATAATTACGTCAGTTGCAATGCTAGATGCTAAGCCTTCATTATCAGTTACCGTTAATGTCACATTATAAGTGCCTACAGTACTGTATTGATGTACTGGGTTAGCAAGTGTGCTGTTTGTGTTATCACCAAAGTCCCATGTGTAGCTAACGATTTCTCCGTCTACGTCATTTGATCCCGCACTGCTAAATTGTATAAAGGTATTTACTTCGCCATTTTCAACATTAGCAACAGCGGTAGGTGCTTGGTTAGGCAGCTCTTGTGTAGTAGGTCGACACGAGGCAACATCATAATCAAATACAATCGTTGCGCCTGCTGGCGCGCCGGTTAGTGTGATATAACCCCAATAATTGGCATTTTCAGGAATTGTATAGAAGATACATTGTTGATCACCTTGCGCTGTTGAAACGGCAGTATATTCGCCTAAATTTATTTTTGGCCAATTACCATCGCCAAAATAAATCAACGAGTCTTCAGGGGCATTAATCATTGAAATAGCGACTGTTTTATGACCGTCTCTATTCATGTTATTAAATGTAAACCCTTTTTTAGTGCCTACACATTTAGCAACCGAAGGTGCTAAGTCACCGTTATTATTAGCAGCAGTAATACTACACTCATCAACTAACGGTTGATGATTAACGCTCATTGTCAAAGTGCTTGTTGCCGCCATATCATCATTATCAGTGACAGTTAATACAACATCATAAACACCAAGCTGTGTATATTGATGGCGAGGGTTGGCAAAATCACTGCTGTTTCCATCGCCAAAATCCCATGCATAACTTACAATTCGTCCATATTTATCTGTTGAGTTACTGCTATCGAACTGTATTTGGGTATTAACAAAAACAGTGGTTTTATTAGCTGAAGATACTGCAACAGGTGGTTGCGGCGGTGGTTTAATATTGGAACATTGCTCGTATGAACATAGCTCACGCAAAGCGACAGTGTCGTCAAAATTAATAACGCCGTCACCATTTATATCAAACGTTGAGTTTAATGGTTCATTATTATTAATTGCGGAGACTAAACTTTGAATATCGTCACTATCGACATCACCATCGCCATCAAAATCGCCGATTGGCAAAATGTTTACTTGAGTCGTACTTGAATGAGTGGCGCCTTGGTTATCTGTAACTGTTAAAATTACAGTGTAAGCCCCCGCGTGTTGATAGATATGGCTAGCAGTAACACCTGTTTTAGTTATACCGCTACCAAAATCCCAAAGGTATTGCACAATACTGCCGTCTTCATCGGTTGATTGCAGCCCATTTAGAGTAATTGCATTATTTACTCGTCCGGTGTAATTATCGCCAGGAATAGATACAGGGAGACGATTAGGTGCTGAATGGTCGGCGTCATCACGTATATCGTAATAGGCTCTAAATCTTAGTGAGTCATAATCAAGAAATGGGTCGATTATCACATTGTAAATGCCACCACTAGTAAACTGGCATAGCTCTGTTTGGTCGGGAGAAGCAAATGGACTACAGTCAGATTCCTCTAAAGAAACAGCTTTATTTTGACTGATGTATATATCAGGATCACCATTATAATGACTTACTAACTCAAAAGTGACTAATGACGCTGCATCAGGTACTTCAAATTGATATGTTTTTAGTTCATCACCTTTAATGGCTGATAAATTAATTTCATCGTTTAAGTAAAATCGTGTGCAATCGTCACATAAATCAACATCATTGGGGGAGTTAAGAGTAATAAATGCTTTGGCATTTGATGTGCCTTCAGCACCAAGGTTGTCGGTCACTGTTAAGGAAACATCATACTCGCCAACTGCATTATAAGTATAAATCGGGTTTTTACTTGTACTTGTATTACCGTCACCAAAGTTCCAAAAATAGCTAACAATGCTACCATCTGGATCATTTGAATTATTGCTACTAAACGCAATACCATGACCAACTGCTTCGTAATGCTTTACACCATTTGTATGGGCAAAAGGTAATTGATTACCTGTGTTGCTGGTTTCATAATAAACCTTAATTGTACCTTGGGTGTACGATGCAAAAGGGTTCACTAGTACATTAAAAATACCACCTTCGGAAAACTCACAATATTCTGCTATGGCTTTTGCACTAAAAGGACGACAATCATAGTCTTCCTCTTCTGCGCCTAAAGCGACGGGTTTATTTTGGTTGATATATATATCTAAATCACCACTATAAACTGGTTTGCCACTGGCTTGTTTGGGTCCTTCGTATTTTCCTGGAACAACAATGACTACTTTTTTAGCATCAGCAGGTACTTTAAATTGAAAGTCGTATACTTTTCCTGCACTAATAGCCCAAAGTGCATTTTGTTCAAAAAGTGTATACCTTTTCATTCCTTCAGATAAAAATGGATCTTCAACTTGAATCACTTTTAAGGTGGCATTGTCATAGCCAGAAAAAGCGTGCACTGAGGCAAAGTAAGGTAGGGCTGTATTCGGATTACCTATCGTTACCGATTCAGCTTCACCCCTGCCATTAAAAGAAAAATAATCTTTAACCCATGTACCATTGTTATCTACGTTACCATTTTCATCTAATGGTGCGGTAGGTGCTACACCGCTCGATACGTAAAGATCAGGGTCTTGGGTATAGCCATTTAAATAGAATAAAACGTTTGTAGCACCTTCGGGTAAATTGATTTCAAACGTGTCAACCTCGCCTTGATTCGCTGCAATATCAGTAAATGTTTCTAAAACTGTTCCTTCGGCTTCTCCATCAACACCTGTAACACCATCCCATGGGTGATCTGAATTACTGGTATATTCGCTTAACCCTGTAGCAATTAAATTATCGTTAGACCAAAGGGTTGAACGTGCGGGGTGATGCAATGCCGCAGTCATACGCTCTACCTGCTCTTGTGTGAACATGGCATAGTTATCACTGTAATGCATAAAGTTTTCAGTGTTAGTGGCTTCACCTAAACAATTTTTTGCATTGTTTTGCATTGGTTCAGGTAAAGACATTTGTGGAGTATCACAACTTCTATCACCAGTAATTTTACAGAAAGCTTGGTTAGTAACTGAACATGTTTTACCTTCAAATGTATGTATTAAATTCAACCAATGACCGAACTCATGGGTTAAAATAGAGCGTTGATTATGATTTGTATTAGCGCCTGTAAAATGCCCGTTATAGACCACTCGAGCAGTACCTGCATTTGACATTGATAGCTCAGGATACCACGCGATCCCTGAGCTATTAGTGCCACCATCTGCGTATAAATCATGCATGAGATATACGTTCATATATTTGAAATTATCCCAAGAATCGGCCGAAATCAGATCTTGGATTTCAGCGCTCTCATTGCTATTTTGACCAAAGCCAGCTTGCTCTCGTTGATGCCTAACTATGCCTGTAGATGGCGAACCATTTGGGGTTTTTTTAGCTAAGACAAATTCAACATTATGATTTTTACGTATCGCTTGGAATTGTGATGCAATAGGACCATCTTCGGTATTCAAACCTTGAAAATCTTCATTCACAAATTTTAAAGCTTGTGCAATTTTTGCATCGGTTAAACACTTAGCAGTTGCGTCACTACAGTTATATTCATCACCATATACGTGAAAGACAACGGGTATATAATAACGCCCATCTACGGCAATGCTGCCATCAGCAGCAGGGGTTAGTAACGAACTTTCATTTGCACTTAACCGAAAACCAGAGTTTTTATGTTTCTCAGCTTTTACATGCTCAGAGAACTCTCGTTGGAGTTGTTTCCAATTTTGACCATTATCATCTGTTCCACAATTATGGTCGGTATGATTAATTGCTGTATCATGCACATTATTATGAATAAGATGCTTGCTTACTTTTTTTGACGATATGCTTTTTGATGTGAAAGATTTTGACTGGTCAGCCGCCTCAGCGGATAAAACGCCTGAAAAAATGGTCAATAAACACATCGGTATAATTTTATGATTTTTCATTTTTATCCTTACCTTTTCCTTGTTATCGATTGTATTGATTGCCAGGGGCCTGTTTATCTTTCGAGGTTAAATTTACAGCAGACTGTTTGGTATTTAAGCAAGGCAGAGCCTATGGTGTGTGGTTATTCCCCATAAATAGGCGATAACCCAGCATAAATGCCAAACATGCGCTGCCCTTGGGTTCTGCCTAGGGACAATTAACTCTTCGTTGCTCGGTTTTTACTTAGCCCACTAGGTTACAAACCTCACGCCGCGATTAAATTGCCCCTAGATTGAATAAACTTTAATCCTGAAAGGTCAACAGGCCCTAGACTGTTTTAATTTTTTACATACCTCAGTACTTGTTAGATTGGGTGTTTTGTGAGTCTAGGTAACAAGCAATACAAATTCTTCCTGTTTATTGCTAAAAAGTTCTCAATTAACATCCTTTTATTACAATTAAATAACTTGCTTGTTACATCGTCGAAAATGGTTACCATTGGTTTTGTATCTTTCTGTTGTTTTTGTTAGCTTTTCCTTATAATTCCACTGATTTTTATTTTTACATTTTATTTACGTTGTGAGCTGGTGGGTGAATTGGTAAGTATCAGAAAATAGGAGTTAATCGTCTTATATTTGGTAAATACCTTATAGAGGAAGTCGTGTTTGATTTTTATTTAAAATACTTTTAGAGAATGACTTTAATGTTTGAAGAGCATTTTAATATCTGTATCAACAGATCAAATAGAGAGAAGGCTTATAGGTACGAAGAAAGAATTAGGTTAAGAGCTTAATAAGCGCTGCTATGTTGTTTAATAGGCCATTTTATTGAGTTACCTATGAGAATCACTGATTGAATAAATATATGCTATGTTTACCTATGTTAGTCTAAACTGTTTGGTTATTGAGCAAAGTGATGTGTTCTGGCTTTACTTCAAACGCAAATCCGCTACTAAAAACCGCGCGGAAACGACTATATATCGCTAATAATTTTACATTAAACATAGGTGGGTAATATGAAAAGGATTTTAATCGGTGCACTAATCGTTGCTATTCAGGGGTGTGCTAATAAGCCTGAGGTAGCAGTGCAAGTGCCGCCGCAAGCATGTTTAGGTAGTACAGAAATCACGGGTGAATTAGGTGATCAATTCGTACTAGTTCAAGATCCTGATCTTCTTTCTCAGGCAATCGGGGAGCCATTAAAGGGTCGGTTATGCCAAGGAGCAGTCTACCAAAGCACGGATGAAGTAACAGTGTATCGAGCATGGAATAGCACAAACCCTCGTAGTCAGCTTGGTCAGTGGTGGTCATTTCAGCTTCCAACAGGTAGTACGGCTAAATATAGAGAAAACTATGAAATTTGTTATCAATGGTCGCCGCTTGATAAGCTGGTGAAATGTACATTGAAACCAGGCACTAAGGTCGTAGTGGGTAATGGTCAAAGCGCCCAATGTTCTGAGTACCTTAGTTATCCAGTTTCTAAAACACAGCAAGTATTTATTTCAAACGCTTCTGATGTTGTACAAAATTGTGAGGGCTTCGAAAGTATAATAACTTGGAAGTAAGCAGGTTTGTTTCAACGCTGGTACAGCAAAGCGTTTAGAGTGGCCTAAACGCTTTTGGCTCTATATTACTTAAGAAATAATTATTTAATTTATAAGTTTTCCTACGTAAATATATTTGCTTACTTTACTGCCAACGTAAAAGAAGATTTACTTGAACAACCCCAGCCCCAACCCATTATCTTAATCAGCATAAGTCACTGAACAATATCACAAACTAAATCATCTAATATTTAAGCAGATTGATATTATTTATTTTCAAATAACACCTTAAAGTGTCAATAAAAGATAGAGCTTCAAATACTTGAGCGAGTTAGGTATTTAAAGTTCACTTTTATGAAAATAATAATATGTATAACTTCCGCCTTTTTAAATCGCAGCTATTAACTAACCTGAACTCTGGATAATAAATCTATCTCGAGCAGCTATTTTCAGCGCTAACTACATTGAATTTACTTGCAATAGGCCCGCTATTGACGCGTAAATTCGCCTTGTTTTTACTGAAAATCTCTGGCTAGAGAAAATAAATTTAAATACCACCATGATTCAATACGGTAGTAAATCTCTTAACCAGAGTTCAGGTTAACTATTTTTGTCAATACCCGCTAAATATATTGTATACAATTTACATTATACTAATATTTGTGTTACAAATATGAGCGTTGTATTCAAATCTAGTATCCATTTTGGCTAAGTATCATAAAAATGATGCATGTAATGCACGAAGTCGAACCAAATATGAATACAAAACATGCATTATTAAACGTGTTTTTATAAAGATGTTGTTCTTCGTTACTTAGCTCACTAGGTTTCAAACTCATGTTACGACAGATCTTTTCTTTATTAAAACTCAACTTTTAATATTTGCAGCTATGAGTAATCGAATAAATTTACTATCAAAATAAAATAATAATTAAGAAGGAAAACAAAATGTTTTTTAGAACATTGACCTTAACAAGCGCACTGCTGTGCGTACTTTCGGGTTGCGGCGGGAGCGATTCATCAAGCAAACTCCCAGAGCCGACTACTCCCACAGGTGTTACCCCAAGCACTCCCGAAGTTGATTTCACTAATGCTCAAGAGCCAGCACTAAAGCTCGGTGTTGTTAAAACAAACATTAGTACATCACAGGGACAGGGGCGGTCATTTTATGTTGATTTACCTGAAGATGCAGAAACTTTAGTTGTGAGCTTATTTGGTGGCATTGACAATAAAGATCTGGGCGATCCTGACCTGTATGTAAAATATAATCAAGAGGCTAGCCCAGGTGCTGATGGGGTATTTGATTGTGTTTCTTACAAAGGGAATAACAATAACGAAGCGTGTATTATCGATAAACCTAAAGCGGGTAAGTATCATATATTTATTGACGCATATGATGGTGGAGACACTGCTGATGCGTCAATGTTTGCTACCACAGAACTCTTTAGCGCTAACATAATGTGTGAAGAGCCTGTTCGGATCCGAGCACAAGCTATGTCAATGAGCGAATTAGAAAACACCTGCAATGTGATCAAACAAACAAAAAGGGTATTTGATGAAGTGTTACATTCAGGTATTACCCCTCAATTTCAGCAAGCAGTTGAAAATGATTTAAACGAAATTACTAATATTCATATTTTATCTAGTTTATCAAACCATGCCTCGTGGGCTAAACATTTAGAAAATACCAATAATACCAGTGGTATTTACTTTGAAACATCGCCAACTGACTGGTGGCATAGCTCTGATATTTGGACCTTTGATGCCATAGAATGGTCTAACGGACGATCGGTTATTCGTTCATTGGCACATGAATACGTTCATGCATTAGATGGTCGATATAATAAAGAGGGTGGGTATAACAGTAAGTTAAATTGGTGGACTGAAGGGCTAGCCGAGTATTTAAGCACTTTTTATAATCAGTATTACACACGTATTTCAACAGCAAACAGTGGCGACTCTTATACCTTAGCGGATATTTTTGCAGGTAATGCTGATGCGTATTCTTGGGGACAACTTGGTGTTGCATTTTTGATTGAAACGCACCCAGAGTTAGTTTATCAAATGCTCGTTTATATGCGTGATGGTCAGTGGGACGATTTTGAGATTTTGCTCAATAACATTGCCACAGATAATCAAATAGAATTTACAACATGGCTATCCACAACTTTGGTTGATCAATATAAAGACAGTGTAGAAGTATTAACGCTTGGCGATTACCAACACATAAATGGCCGTGGTGGATGGCTATTTTCTGTTGATGTACCTGCAAGCTTACCATCTATTACATTTGCGACTAATGGTGGCTCGGGAAATGTTGATCTTTGGGTGAAAAAAGGATCGGCGGTTCATCCTGCAATTGATACAGAGTTTACTTGCCTATCAGTGACAAAAAACACGAATGAAGAAAAATGTGTAATCACAACACCTGAATCGGGTAAATACTTCATCGCTATTTCATCAGATTTTATTGGTTCAGATATTATCGATCTTTACTTTAGTGCATGTGCGGGTGATGACTGTAACGTAACGACACCTGAACAAATGCCACTAGTAACAGCCGTTGAACCTTATTTACCGCACTGGCCTGAAAAAGGTACGATAGGAACATGTAGTTTAGCGCAGACTTATTACAACTCTCAAAAACCTGCAATTGATCTCTCTATTACTAATCCAACAGACAAACTTGTTAATATATATTGGCTAAATAGAAACACGGGCGAAAGATCCGGTGAATCATATGCAACTTTAGCTCAAGGCGAAAGTTATACAGCGGATGATTGGGATATTGGCCATCGTATTATGCTAACGGACGGTGCAGGTAGCTGCTTAGGTATTGCATTATTAAACGATGAAAACAATGCGTTTGAAGTAACCGAAAAGATGGTTGAAAATGCACAAAATGAAGCGCCACCGGTTGTGATCCCAGAAGCTACAGCAGAATTGGGGAGTTGTGATTTAGCTGTACCATATACAAGAACGTCAAACAGTGCACCTAATTTACAAGTTGCAAACACCATGACCACCTCCGTTAAGTTGTATTGGATTAATAATAATACGGGAGAGCCCGTGTTAACAAATGCTTATGCTACATTGGGCGAGGGAGAAATTTACACTGAAACATTTTGGGCTGAGGGTGATCGTATGATGGTTACTGATGAAAGCGACAGTTGTATTGGAGTGCTCGATCTTAACGGAACCAGTAATGTATTTGTTCTTTAATAATTTACTGTTAAATAGCAACTCATTGTTATGCATTAAATAAAAACTAGCGTAATGCAGCGGGCAATAAAAAAGGGCGCTAAATATATTTAGCGCCCTAACGTAGCATTTAAACGCTTAGTTTATTAAAAATATACCTAATGGGATTTGTTGAATCCAATCTGCTTAGAAGAGTTTATTTAACCTGAACTTTGGTTAAGAGATTTACCAACGTATTGAATAATGGTGATATTTAAATTTATTTTCTCTAGCCAGAGATTTTCAGTGAAAACAAGGCGAATTTACGCGTCAATAGCTGGCCTATTGCAAGTAAATTCAACGCAGTTAGCGCTGAAAATAGCTGCTCGAGATAGGTTTATTATCCAGAGTTCAGGTTATTTAACTTTAATCCTGAAAGATCAAAACACCCTAACAATCGAGCTTTTATGTTTAATAAATTATTTCGCTGGCAACGAGGCAGGCAAAAAACAGGCTACGACAAAATGCTGTTATGTGGTGCTTTGTGGCCTATAAAGTTTGATGTTTACTTAACCTGAACTTTGGTTAAGAGATTTGCTAACACATTGAATAACAATGATATTTAAAGTTATTTTCTCTAGCCAGAGATTTTCAGTGAAAACAAGGCGAATTTACGCGTCAATAGCTGGCCTATTGCAAGTAAATTCAACGCAGTTAGCGCTGAAAATAGCTGCTCGAGATAGATTTATTATCCAGAGCTCAGGTTACTTAATAAAATTCCCGCAAGGGAGTGAAATAAAGCCGCATACAGATAGAGTAAAAGCAGGTAAACACTTCAGGTTAAATATAGTGTTAAAGCCCGCAAAAAAAGGAGGTGAGTTTATATGCAAGGATTCAATAATTAACACCCGCAGAGTAAAGCTTTTTCGCCCCGACATTAATGAGCACCGCGTTATGAAAATAGAAATAGGCTGCCGCTATATTTTGAGTATTGGGTGGATTAAAGATTAGGTTTTGTTAACCATGCCAGCCACAAAGGGAGTGAAAGCTGGTTTAGCGCGCTTTCAATCTGCGTTAATTTTGAACGTGCGGCGAGTGTATTGTTTTGCTCTATATCTATAAGGTAAAGTTGGTATGTAGCAAATGTATTGACGACATTTGTTGTGTTACACATCGCATTTAGTGTGCTTAGGCAGGCTAGAAATTTTGTTGTGTTTGCCGTTTTTCGATAAATATAGAGTGCTATACATAATAAACTTGGCAGGGAAATGTCTTCATCACTTACTAAGGCTATGCTCTGCTCAATAAGTAGCTCTGCGAGTGCGGGTTTTTCATTTGTACAATGAATTGCCGCTAAGTATCCCTTAGATACCGCAACGCAGCGGTTATACCCAGAAAGGTTGGCGACATTGAGTGATTCGGCGCAAAACGTATAGGCGGCTTTAGTATCACCTTTTAATAAATAACATGCCCCAAGTAGCTGTAAAGCTGTTCCTTTAAATAGGTTTTTTTCTATTGAGTCTGTTTTTTCCCCGCATTCGATTAAACATAAATTAGCAGATTGGATCGCTGCGTTTATATCACCAGAATATAAATTAAAGAGCGAATAGGTGCTGTAGTAATGCGCTTTCTCTTGGTTAGCGTATTGTAATGAATTACTGCAAATAGCTAAGTAATATTGTGACTTTTTAAACTCACACGAAAAAAACAATGTAATTGCACAGCCTAAATTAGCAGAAAAAACGAGCGAAAGATCATCCGCTCTTGTCGCTTTATTAAAGCCTTTTTCAAAATATTGCAGTGCATTTTTATATTGACGATGAATAAGAGATGCGTAACCAAGTTTAATATAAAAATTAGCGATAATAGCGCGGGGTAACGTTGAATGAAATGTCGATTTTATTAAAGAAATGGCGAGTTTAATTTTACTGCTCATCATTAGTTCATATAAAAGCCCATCGTTATGCAACTCGTTGACTAAAATATCGCGGTTTTCTTCACTAGGATAAATATCTATTTCTGAGCGGGCAATTAAATCTTCTTTAGTGCAGCTTAAAGCATGAGCAAGTTTAGTTAAGTTACTAAGCCTAATTCTGGAAACCGATCCATTGAGCCATCGAGTTAATGTTTTTTCACTCACACCAATTTGATTGGCAAGCCATAAGTGTTTTATTGATTTTTGTAAGATTAATTGTTGTAACTGTTTTCTGTTTAGCAGGGCGGTTTTTGAGTTGTTCAATTTTTTGCTCTTATAACTCAGCGTTAAATATACGTATGATCAAAGGGATTTTAACTGCTAATTAAAGTTTCGCGCAGCATGGCACATTTAAAAATGTCCCGCTATGTCTGTAGATTAATTTAGGGTCGCTCATTATCATATATTGAACCTAGCCTAGGGGCAACACTGCATCGCTTTTAGGATTAACTTAATATTGGATAATAAAATGAAAAAAATGATCTCACTTACTGCTCTTACTTTACTCATAAGTAGTTTTTCTTCGCATGCAAATGAGGCTCAAATAAGAATGGGTGTAGAGCTAGGTACTAGTAAAATAGCTGTAGATAAAGATTTTGCTATTTTAAAAGAGGATTTTGATACAGACGGACTCTCTATAAATTACGTACTAGGTTATAAATTTGCAAACAATGTAGTAACCGAAGCTAACGTAGCCTACTCATCAAGCGATATATTATTTGGTACTTTTGATAGTTACGAAACCTATGAAATTAAGGCGATGGCAGGCTATTCTTTTGATTTGGCTACGTATTTTAAAGTTGTGCCAATGGTCGGCTTCTCTCACTGGGAACTGGAGACAAAACAAGGACTGTTTTTGAACCCCGGACCTGAGGCCGAAGAAGAGTTTTCAGGCACCGATTTTACTTATAAAGTAAGGTTTGAAGTCCCTGTAAGTGACTTGGTTTTACTTTCACTCTCGTATGCGAATACTGAAGCTGAGTTCGGCCGAAATGAAACCACTCAAATTGGTATATTATTTGAGTTTTAATACCAACTGTTAAACGGCGAGGCGGCTCGCCATTTAATAATTATAAGAATAGTAGATAAGGCGTCTAAACCGCGTAGTTAATTTACACCCCCTTATTATAAGGGCTATAAAACCATATACTTTAGAGATCAGATAAAGTGGCATAATTTATATGCGGATCGACATGATGCTTAAGTAAGCACTCAAAAACGTCTGTGTTTACAAATGTTTTATCACAAAATTTGTCATTGTTATTCTTAGCTAATTTGATACTTTGTAAAAAGGATAAAAAAATAGCTAAGGAACAGCATGACGCCACACATAAATTACGATCTAATTAAGCGCTTTCATTTTATAGAACTTATTGTATTTTGGGAAAATCGCTTAACGACTAAGCACATACAACACCATTTTAATATAAGTCGTTCAAGTGCATCTAAATATATACAAGATTATGTAAAACTGTATCCTAAATCTTTAACTTACAACAACTCAAAAAAAGGCTATCAGGCAACAAATCACTTTATGCCAAGGTATGGTGAAAAAGATCTTGGTACATATTTAAGCATTACCCAGCAAGGTATTCAAAGTGAATATTATAATCACTTTACTGCTATGCAATCCCCGCTAGTACCAGTAAATCCAAAAAGAGTGAGTGGGATATTACACGCACTAAAACATAAGCAACGAATAGACGTTGGTTATGCCTCAGTATCAAATCCTGAGTTTGAATCGCGTATTATCAGTCCGCATAATTTAGTTTTTGATGGTGCTCGCTGGCATGTACGCGCTTATTGCGAAAAAAATCGTGATTTTAGAGACTTTGTTCTTACTCGTTTTAATGGCGAATGTGAAATAGAAGGGCCAGCTGAGTATGACCAACAAAACGACACATTATGGCAAACTCAACTGGTAGTTAGTATAGAGCCAGATCCTCGGCTAACCGCCAATAAAGCAAAAATAATAGCGCTCGACCACCAAATGCACCAACAACCCAATGGTCATTACAAGCGTAACCTAAAAGTTCGCGCTGCTTTATTACTTTATCTTTTAAAACAACTACGTGTAGATAGCTATCAAGCAAACCCCGAAGCGCAACAAATTATACTCAGCCCCGATTGCTTAGCTAATTTACAACCTTACATGCCGTAATATCTAATAAATAGGCAGATAATAATAAACTAAAAACATGCTTAAAATTACGACAGGTGATAAATATACAGTGTTGCTGAAAAGGTAAACAGCCAGTAATTTAGACGCAACGATAATAAAGGATAAAAAGTAATGGATGATTTTAGCCCAAGTGACTTAAAAACAATTTTGCATTCAAAACGCGCTAATATGTACTACCTAGAATACTGCCGTGTTATGCAAAAAGATGGGCGTGTTTTGTACCTTACTGAAGCTAAAAACGAAAACCAATACTTTAACGTACCTATTGCCAATACCACTGTATTATTACTGGGAAATGGCACATCAATAACGCAAGCTGCAATGCGAATGTTGTCACAAGCGGGTGTGCTGGTTGGCTTTACCGGTGGTGGGGGCACTCCTTTATATATGGCGTGTGAGGTCGAATGGTTTACACCACAAAGTGAATACAGGCCAACAGAATATTTACATGGTTGGCTACAATTTTGGTTTGAAGACAAAAAACGCTTACTAGCTGCAAAAACAATGCAGCAAGCCCGCATTAGTTATTTACAAAAAGTATGGAATAAAGACCGCGATTTAAAAAACGAAGGGTTCGATTTTAATAGTGAACAAATACAAATAGCATTGAGCACCTTTGAAGCGCGTACCAGTGCAGCGACTAAACAGTCAGAGTTACTACTTACCGAAGCGCAATTAACCAAAGTACTTTATAAATACGCGGCTAATAATACCAGCACCGCAGCATTTAAACGCCAGCATCAAAGCACTGATAAAGCCAACGACTTCTTAAATCATGGTAACTACCTTGCCTATGGGTTAGCTGCAAGCTGTTTATGGGTGTTAGGTATTCCTCATGGTTTTGCTGTAATGCATGGAAAAACCAGACGTGGTGCATTGGTGTTTGATGTGGCCGATTTAATAAAAGATGCCATTGTACTGCCTTGGGCCTTTATATGCGCCAAAGAGAACGCGACAGAGCAAGAATTTCGCCAGCAAGTATTACAAGCTTTTACGGATCATAAATCCCTCGACTTTATGTTTGACACGGTCAAGCAAATAGCCTTAGAAAATCATAAAGAGATTAATAATGACGGGATACACAAAGATGATTAATAAGCCGGTAGGTCGTGCTTTAGCGCGTCAAATAACGAAAGAGCGATGCTCATTATGATGGTCACCTTTGTTAGCCAATGCGAAAAAAGCGCCTTAAAGAAAACACGCCGCGTACTTGACGCCTTTGCCAACCGCATCGGCGATAACACGTGGCAAACCCTCATTACTGAGGATGGCCTACTCACCGTTAAAAAAATGCTCCGTAAAACAGCAAGTAAAAGTACCGCAGTCAGTTGCCACTGGATACGTAGCCGAGCAAGAAGTCAGTTTTTGTGGGTGGTGGGTTCAAAATTAAAATTTAATCAGCAGGGCATTGTGCCTGTTAATACAACGGCAAAAGAGATCATTATGGATGTAAAGCAGTTAAAACCAATAAAAGGTGTTGTATACGCAAATACCCACTTACAAAAATTAGAATACCACTTATTTGCAGTCGGTTTTGTTGCGGAGCAATTATATTTAAATTTTTACCCTGAGAAGACAAAACTAGCGAATGCTGCATTTATTTCAGGTTGTATGCATGATATTGGAAAGCTAGATCCTTCTTTTCAAAGTTGGGTAATTAAACCCAAAAATAAAACATATCAAGCGGAAGATGGTCAACATATTGATGACACAAAATTCAGTTTTGAAAAACATCCTCGCCATAATGAGATTTCGGCACTTATTTTTCAATGTTTATCTGATAGTGCTAAAGGAATTTGCGCAATTAAACCCTCTATTAAGCATGCTATTTATTGGCATCACGCAAAGGCATTTAGAGTAAAAGAAAGAGATGGTTTTGACACTTACGGTAAAATTTTTAATAAATTAAAGAGTAACTTAGGAGAAAAGACTCAGCAGCTACTTTCTCAACATTCGATTGAGATGTTAAATACGGTTAGTGAAATTGATAAGCAGTATCGAAAAAGTGAAAATAGTCTTCTTGATAAAGCTTATAGCAAAGAGTTTGATGATGAAACCTTGGTTAATTATGAGTATACGCCGTTACCTGCTTATAAAGAATATCCGTTGTCAGAAAGCCTTAATGACTACCAAAATAAAATATTAACTAATGCACATAACAATGAAGTACGCGCTTGCTTAATTACGGCTGACAGATGGGTTTCATCTTTATCAGCTACTGACTTATCGTCATATATTAAAAATAATAAATTAAATGATTTGGTTGAAGAACAACTTGCTAATAATGTTGCAGTAGAAAGCAGCTTAACATCGCATATTCAAACCTGCTTGAATGCTTTCCCAGATAGTGAACGCAGTCAAAAACAATCAGCAGTAGCCAAGAAACTTGCAGAAGATATCGAGCATGTAAAGGTTCTTGCGGGTGCTGCAGGTTGTGGAAAAACAAAAATAGCGTTGGAATGGGCAGGGTTAAGAGGTGCACAGCAAATTATTTGGGTATGTCCACGGGTACAAATATGCCAAGGTATGTTTACCGAATTAAAAGCTTCAGATGAGCCATATCTGCAAGATGCAACAGTAGAAATTTTTACGGGTGAATTTAAATACACCAATAACTTTGAAACGCCGACACCTGAAAGTGAACAATTAATCGCTGATATTGTTATTACCACAATTGATCAACTGCTTAGTGGTGTTATTAGCCATACCAAGGCAGATAGGCTACTTAACTACCTTAGTGCACATATTGTATTTGATGAATTTCATGAGTACATCAATATGCCTGCATTCAACTTGTTGTTTGCAGAACTAGTTATCTCAAGAAATCAGTTAAATAATGGGAGTAATATTCTTCTGGTATCAGCAACACCCAATTATTTTTATTTAGAAAACCTACTTAATCTTGATGTTGATTACGATGTGGTAGAAATGCCATCTTTCAATTGTAAAAAGTATCAATTTGATTTTGTGAGATATGACGAGACGAAAGAAGATGAGGCTAATCCACTTTATCAAAACCAGAAATTAACTACTTTTACTATCAGTAATACAGCAACTACCGCGCAAAAAAGTTTCATTCATAATTTAGCTAAAGAAAATGCCGTTCTCTTGCACTCTAAATATAAGAAGAGTGATAAACAGCAGCTATTTAATAGTGTATTTGAATCGTTTAAAAAAAGTGGAACAGGCGTATTCGACCAACTTCGCAGTGGTCCTATTGTTCAAGCGTCTCTGAATATTAGTTGTGATTATATGATCTCTGAAATGACCACTGCGGAGAATTGCTTACAAAGAATGGGGCGTTTGGACAGATTTGGTCAAAATGATAATGTTAACCGTTATACCATCGTTATTCCTGAAAATGTCTATATAAATAAAGGTGTTGGAGCTGTTTCAAGATTTTTAGCAACTTCGAACTCTCTACTGTCATCTAAGGCATGGTATCAATTTTTAGTAGATAACACAGACAATGGTAATAAGGTATTCACCATTGTTGATATATATCAGCTTTATAAAGACTTTTATCAATTACCATCAGCAGTAGACTTAATAGAGCAAGACTCAATTAGTGCGATGAAAAAAAGTGCGATGCTTATTACCGCTAAAGTAAGCGAACCTCAAACTATGATTGCACGGAAAAAACAACAAACTCAACGAGCTAAAATCAGCAATAACTCACTGCGTGGTGATAGCCGATTTGTGCAAATGGCAGTTTGTAATGTAGATAACCAAAACACACCTGCTTTTATTGAAGAGTATGCGTATACCATTCCCGTTGATGAAATGGAAAAAGTCGATAATTTAACTGCTTCAACTGAGCTTATTCAAGGCTATGGCGATAGCACAAATAATTTACTGACTTATATGGTAAAGAAACATCACAGAATCAAGGGAGGGACTAAACCGTATAAGGATTTTATCCTGCTTAATGATGCCAAAGATCCTGAGTACCCCGTTCACCTTAGTTATACCCCAAATGATTTACTCGCTGTTGGCGGTGAATCGGCAAGACATAGCGCGGCAATATATTATGCCGTGTGTGAAAAACAAGCCATAGGCGCAATATCAAATAAAAATTTAACTTATAAAAAGGATTAATAATGAAAAAAGTAACAGGTATTAAAAGCGTAGATTTTAAAATTACAGCAGTAGGGCATGGTGTTGTGAATTGGAATGGCCCAACTTCATTAAAGGTTCAAGATGATAGTAAACTCGGAAAGAATAACCATACAATGCCAAAGTTAAGAGGGTATACAAATCTTACAGGTGAGGTAAGTGAAAAAGGCTATAAACATGTAAAAGAGCCAACCGATATTGATTTCAAAAAAACGCCTCTATACATCAGTCAAAACTGTATTCGCCATCATTTATTTAGAGATCAAGCCTTTGATGTTCATTACGCAAATAAAAGCAACGGTGAAAATTTAACTAAAATGTTAGCTTCTATCACAGGCCTTGTGCGTGGTTATGTTGTGCCTTCAAGTCAAAATAAACGTACAAGCCCATTGTTATTAGAAGATTTTGTTGATCAATTAGGTAATGGTAATTTTGAACAATTTGGTCAAGCTGGCGAAAGAGATAGTTCGTCATTCTTCTCAAAAACCACATTTGGTGACACTGAATATATTGCTTATGGCTCGATCAGTATTGAACAACTGCAATTCATTTCATTAGACAAAAAATTCGACCGTGAATCAATGGGCATTAAAGTTGGTCAAGGGGAAGAAGTTGCTCAAGCAATACAAGAGTTTATTCAAACCCTTAATCCTGATTTAAAGCCTAAAGCGACTTTCCATGAAAACTATGTGCGCAGCGGTACAATTTTTGAGGAAGGGGAAGTGGGGATTTTATTAGATCAAGACGCAATTAAAGCGCTAATTGACTACACAGTAGACCTTATTAGTGAGTTATCTATTCGCCAAGCAAAATCTTACATGTATGTAGATGAAGTGGTTGTTGATTATAACGACAGTAATAAAATGATGCGTATAAAACGTGACGTGAACAGCACATCACCAGAGCCAGAAGAAGAGTTTGCAACCTACTTTTACCAAAAATAAAGGCGGCTCAATTAATGAAAATTGAAATTAAATACGAATCGAGTTGGCGTAACTCGTTTCTTGATGGTTCAAACGATGAACCGTTACCTAAAACTGGACGAAAGTTCATTGGTTCCATGAAGAGTCTCAATGATAAAAAAAATACAAATTATATTTCTAGAAATGTTAGTCATAATACCGTGATGGGGTTACTGAACCGTTTGATTGGCGATCAACGAAAGTTATACCAATCAAGGCAGAGTGATGAGTATTACTTTAAAGGGGTGGAATCATTAGTTACGTTTGAAGATAAGCCAAGCTATATAAATCAAGAAATGACTTATATTCGGAATATATCAGGTAGTGAAGACCAAAATTCTTATACTGGCATGATTCAAGTAGATGCGCCTATTTTTACATCTGATTATTCAGAGCAGTTATGGGGCGTTTTACAGCTAGATTTAAACGAGTTATATGAGTTTATCTTACATGATAAAAAAGTGACTAAAACTATTTTACATAATCCGCTGATTATTATTGCCAAACTTGAGGAGTTATTTGGACTAAAACCTATACCTAATGCAGCAAAAGCTAGTGATACTTTTAATTTTTTACAGAGTAAGTTTGAAAAATTCAATGGCTTAAACCCTAAAGGGGAAATAGTGCCAATTCGTTTATATTGTTCCGCATTATATTTACAGCTTGAACGGTTGGCTAATGACTTTGATGTTTCAACAGCAAAAACGAAAGCAGGCGGGTTGAGTGGTATTTCCAATAATGGGTTTACCAAAAAAGACTTTATGAGCCGTTATACATCAGGAGAAAAAAAGAAAATATGGGGTAACCCTTATATTCGTAAGGAAAAAATTAAGGGTGTAGGTGAGGTTACTTCTCTGATGTCAAAAGCAGGTGGTACGTTAAACATAAATATTGATATTGATCGCTCTACAGCAAAAAATCTCTTAGAAATTATCGAAAATGCAGGTGTTTCTAGTTTTTATCTAGGAAAAAAAGGTTTGGCTTACGTTTCTAACATTAGAATTTAAGGAGGATAAATGAAATATTATCTCGATATAACATTACTGCCTGAAGCCGAGATTACCCTTGGTTTTATCTGGCAAAAAGTTTATCAACAAGTCCATATTGCCTTGGTTGATAGCAAAGTAGGTAAGAATGAATCGTCTATTGCAGTGAGTTTTCCTCGTTATAGTACTGAAAAAAGTGATGAACATACTTTTCCGTTAGGAAACCAATTAAGGTTATTAGCCAATGATCAATCTCAGCTAACAGACTTAAATATTGCCAAGTGGTTAAATCGCTTTGAAGACTATGTACATATAAAGTCCATTAAAGCAGTTCCTGCTAATGTGACCCATGCGGCTTTTATTAGGCAACATGTTAAAGGTGAAGCGCGTATAGAAAAAGACATGCTAAGCAAGGCAAAACGTTGGGCTGAAAAATCAGGACAACCGTTTGATGAATGTTTGAAGTCGCTTGAAAAAAGTAAACCCAAAGCGAATAACAATCTGCCTTTTATTTGGCTAGAAAGCCAAGAAACGAGACAGCGAGACTTGAATGCAAGTAGGAAATTCCCATTGTTCATTAAAAAAGTAGAAGTTACGGAACAACAAGTTGGTACATTTAATTGTTATGGTTTAAGCACAAATCATAACGATAAAGAAAAGCTAGTTAGTATTCCCCAGTTTTAACCTTTATTTTTGCTCTTTAAAAATTAGAAACTAAAACAATAAGTTACAGCAGCGCTAAAAAATTAGGTAAAAATAGATAATTTTACCTAATTGCCTGTTGTAACTTATTTTTTGCCTGATATTCTATTGTTCACTGCCGCACAGGCAGCTTAGAAAGAATACACTGAGTTTCTAACCCTTACGTCAGAGTTCACTGCCGCACAGGCAGCTTAGAAAGTGAAAGCAATGCTGGGATAAGTTAAGGGTTGGTTCACTGCCGCACAGGCAGCTTAGAAAAACAGCCAACCCCGCCATAATGTCGTATCTCTGTTCACTGCCGCACAGGCAGCTTAGAAATTCTACGTTAAAAACAATTATCCTTCAGGAAGGTTCACTGCCGCACAGGCAGCTTAGAAATAAAAGAAAAAACCGCTCATAAGAGCGGTCATGTTCACTGCCGCACAGGCAGCTTAGAAAACTGGTGGTATGCCTGCAACTCTTTCTGGTTTGTTCACTGCCGCACAGGCAGCTTAGAAATTGTTCTCGACAAGCTTTTGATAATGCCATTCGTTCACTGCCGCACAGGCAGCTTAGAAATGCAAACGTCCACTTTTCAGCCGCTTTTAAATGTTCACTGCCGCACAGGCAGCTTAGAAAAAACCTTACTTTTGATTGCCCAACAATGGATCGTTCACTGCCGCACAGGCAGCTTAGAAATAATGGATGCATCTATCTATGTTAGACCCGATGTTCACTGCCGCACAGGCAGCTTAGAAACATAGACAACAACGCCTTCTCAGCCATGACAAGTTCACTGCCGCACAGGCAGCTTAGAAATTTATTAAGTGAAGGTGACGCTATAGATTCTAGTTCACTGCCGCACAGGCAGCTTAGAAATTTCATTGTTCTAGATGTTGGTAGATGTGAATGTTCACTGCCGCACAGGCAGCTTAGAAAACTTGTTAATTCAATTGCTTTTGTGAATTTAAGTTCACTGCCGCACAGGCAGCTTAGAAATTTATCATTTGCAAGCACATTAACCGTCTCACGTTCACTGCCGCACAGGCAGCTTAGAAAAATTGGCTAACGTTTAAAACCGACATGTTATTGTTCACTGCCGCACAGGCAGCTTAGAAATTCTATAATTTCGTATATGTTGTCCATTTCCAGTTCACTGCCGCACAGGCAGCTTAGAAATATTCTCGTTACAATTTCATCACACTGAGAATGTTCACTGCCGCACAGGCAGCTTAGAAATGTGGAAGATGGTTTTGGAAACATAACTTACTGTTCACTGCCGCACAGGCAGCTTAGAAATTTACACTCTGAGCTGTTTGCAGTGCTTTGTAGTTCACTGCCGCACAGGCAGCTTAGAAAACGGGGAGATAAACGCAACACTAGAATCACTTGTTCACTGCCGCACAGGCAGCTTAGAAATGTCCACAAGTGATTTTAACTCAGCCCCATCAGTTCACTGCCGCACAGGCAGCTTAGAAATTGAATATGCGTTTTGATTGCACCTTTGCCGCGTTCACTGCCGCACAGGCAGCTTAGAAATTTTAATGCAGTGTCAAAACCAAAGATTGTGTGTTCACTGCCGCACAGGCAGCTTAGAAATTGATGCGAGCATGTTTCAAGTTATAGAAACAGTTCACTGCCGCACAGGCAGCTTAGAAATAACAATTTAGTGATGCAAAATGCCGATCAAGGTTCACTGCCGCACAGGCAGCTTAGAAATCTGTTGTAGTGCTTCCTAGATCAGGGCCAACGTTCACTGCCGCACAGGCAGCTTAGAAATTTAAAACAATCATTGTGGTTATGTTTACCTAGTTCACTGCCGCACAGGCAGCTTAGAAAGAAAGTAGCTAGTTGAGCGGTTGTAAGTGGTGGTTCACTGCCGCACAGGCAGCTTAGAAAACTTGATAATGTTAATTCACCAAAATATAAGCGTTCACTGCCGCACAGGCAGCTTAGAAAAGTTGACCATGAAGTTAAGAAGCATTTTAAAGGTTCACTGCCGCACAGGCAGCTTAGAAATTTAATTAGTTTCGTTCGACACTGACCACAGAGTTCACTGCCGCACAGGCAGCTTAGAAATTTTTTAGCTCTTGCTACTCCAGTTCCTGAGGATTCACTGCCGCACAGGCAGCTTAGAAAATTAGCGTCAGACTGACCGATCAAAGATACTTGTTCACTGCCGCACAGGCAGCTTAGAAATTTTTCGTACATACGCGCCATTTTTCCATTTTGTTCACTGCCGCACAGGCAGCTTAGAAATTTATCAACCGCTGTTTGGCCAATGAGGATTCGTTCACTGCCGCACAGGCAGCTTAGAAATAATGATTTCTCTACCGGTGCTGACGTTGAAGGTTCACTGCCGCACAGGCAGCTTAGAAATGATAGTTGCAACAAATTACCGTTATATTTGTGTTCACTGCCGCACAGGCAGCTTAGAAAAGTTGAACATTTTACTTTTGTGAGTAGCGCTTGTTCACTGCCGCACAGGCAGCTTAGAAATTTATCCCTCAGGAAGTTCGAAACAGTGTTTTGTTCACTGCCGCACAGGCAGCTTAGAAATGAAGCATATAAAGACTCTACAGAATCAACGGGTTCACTGCCGCACAGGCAGCTTAGAAATTACTCGCTTGTTTTTAAAGATTGGAAGACAAGTTCACTGCCGCACAGGCAGCTTAGAAATGACCTGCCTATCAGATATGCCTAATAGGTCAGTTCACTGCCGTACAGGCAGCTTAGAAACGCAATAACGAGCGAGACGGGCTTTCCTGAATGTTCACTGCCGCACAGGCAGCTTAGAAAAACTACGGTTACTTTTAGTTTGCTGACACCAAGTTCACTGCCACACAGGCAGCTTAGAAAAATACTGAGCAGTGTCTTACGACACAGCTCAGTAAGAAAACCGTGACTGTATTACAGGATACCTTTACTTCTTAACCTTGTCTTTAAGAACGTAAATTTCGCCATCGAAACTGCCTTGGATAGTCAGGCCTTGTCCCGCTAACTCTTTGAGGTATTCAATATGATCCTCAGTGATATGCTGGCCTGGTACCAAAAGAGGAATGCCTGGCGGGTAAGGGGTAACTAAACCGGCGCAAATACGGTTGTTACTTTTAGCGATGGGCACAGATTCGCGCTCACCATAAAAAGCATCGCTTGGAATACACGCCAAGTCTATCGCTGGTAAGTTTTCTGGTAAGCGGGCTCTGCGCGTTGATGTTGATAACTTTACCTTACCGCTGTCGAGTTTTTTCAGCGCATTGTACAAACGAATTATTTTTGAACGCGTGCCGCCAAGGGTCAGCAAAACTAAAATAGTGCTGTGAGTGTATTTTTCTATTTCTAGACCAATTTCGTCCAGTAAATATTTATGAATATCCTTTAATGAATAAGGCAATTCGCTAATGTCGATAAGAATTTTTAGCGGATCGTGGCCCATGTTATCACCGCTAAAGTGTGGAAATATTTCCATAAAATCTTGCTTACCTAGCACTTTAATTTGCTTGAGCGAGGCCATTTGTTGTTTAAATTCTTCCACATGATTCAACAAGGCATTAAGCAACTTGTAGCCTTCCATTTCCAATTGCTTTTGGCATACGTCAAGGGACGCAATAAGCTGATATTTTGGCGATGTGCTGGCATAGATACTGTAAATCTCTCGAAAGAAATCGGCATCAAAGTCAGGATCGTTAACATGAATATAAGACGCTTGAGAAAACGCCGATACCACTTTATGCGCTGAGTGGGTGATATAGTCTGCCCCTGCATGAATAGCAGAGTAATAGCGTAAGCTCGGGTGAAACAAAGAGTAAGCAAACCACGCTTCGTCAATAAACACTTTAATACCATGTTGATGGGCAAAGTCGACCACTTGTTTCAGATCGCTCAGTAGGCCATCGTAGGTACAACCGGTAAGAACCAGTAATTTTGCATCGGTATTCTTCTCAATCGTCTGTTTTATGTCGGCCAACGACGGTGGCGCGAAGATCCCATATTTAGGATTTAAAATACTCGACAAATAAATAGGTAAACTCGCTGATTGCAAGATGCCATAGTGCACCGATTTATGACAATTGCGGTCGATGATCACTTTATCGCCTTTGCGAAGCAGTGTCTGCAAGATGATTTTATTTGAGGTCGACGACCCATTTGTAACGAAATAGGTATGTTTAACCTCAAATGTTGCCGCTGCTGATTCTTGAGCCCGACCAATAGTATTGGTGCTGTCTGACAATGAACCTAACGAATCAACCGACACCGACAGGTCGCCAACAAATACATTGCGGCCATAAAACTGATAAAAATCTTTAATGTAAGGAGAGTTTCTAAAGCTAGAGCCACCGCTGTGACCTGGTGTGTGCCATGAATCGTTCGACTCGCCAACATAACGGCGATACGCTGTCCAAAATGGCGTTTCTGAACGGTCGTCAAAGTCGTTGATCATATAACCTAAAATTGCTTCTGGATCAGAAATTACTTCGTCTTTAAAGAAGAACGACTCAATTTCTTCTGACTCGTTAACAATTTCCAGCCCTTTAGTGTCGTCGCCAATAACATAAACCGGCAACTCAAGACGAATTGCCTTTAATTGCTCGATAAAGCGACTGTAAGTTCGTTCGCCAACCTTATTTTGCAAATCCCAGCTGAGTACAACCGCTTGAATATCACCATCTTCTACTACACTTTCCAACGCGTGTTTTAGCTCAAGACGCTCAACAATATCAATATGAATATCGTCTCGCTCAAAATTAGGAATTGTTTTTGACAGATTCGTTGAAAGCTCTTTTAGGGTGATTGGATCTTGCTCAATTAACAAGATACGAAGTATCGGTAGCATAGGGGGTTTCGCAATATAATTTATAATACTCAGTAGCATAACCAAAGGAGTGAGCGTTGTGAAATTAATACTTTGATAATGTTCTATTGGAAGTCTTATGAGCACTGCAAAGAGAGGGATAAATATAAGTTACTTATGCTTGTAAAGATACTTTGTATTGTCGACTGCGCTTGCGCAGTTATAATCAGCCATATGGTGTATATGGATTTAAACTTCATTAAAGTTTAAACGGCAAAAACATCAAAATAATCAGACCATAACAGTATCAAACAGCGTTTAACCTGTGCAAAAAAGGGTATATTGAAAGTACACATTTATCCTTATTAGAAAGAGTCAATGTTTCCCCGCAAACAGGTTAACACTCACCACGCAATTTACGCGCGTATTTCATGGCGTAGTTGGCAGACCGTCATCTCAAGCAAGTTACGGTGAAAAATTAAGCTAAAAAAACAGAGTGAATAGCAGTAACTGCGAAAGCTGCTTGCATAAAGTTTAAACTACGTAGTAAAAACTGCAGCATGCAGCCATTTTCATGCCCATAGCTCAGGTTTAAGGGTTAATGATTTCATTAATGGATGAAATAAAAGTAGCCCAGTAGTAAAAGATCAGTTCTTAACCTAAAAAGTGAAATAGCTTTGTTTGTTCAATTAGAGTGACTGTCTTGTTTAGTTTGTTGTTTTAGTCTTGATTTAGTGTTCTAAATATATCGCTGCTATGGCTTTTCATATGAGTATAATAAACCCCGTTTTCTACAATAGTTAATTTAGTAGGGTATACATTTTCTAACAATGATTCTTGTTGTTGGTTTGTTAAATTCATTTTAATAACATTCAATGAGTTGGATAAATTATCGAGGTAGTACAGGTGATCGTCTTTCACTTGGAAATTAAAGATACGGGTGTAATCAATCATATTAAACTTTGCCAAATTAATACGATTCTCGTTAATATAAAGCTCGTTATTTTGAGATATAAACGCTGTTTCTTTTGGATTTTTACTGTATTTAATATATGCCCAATCTTCATCAATTAAAGTGATTTCTTCAGTAATAATAGAGTAATGGTGAACTCGCCATTTGTCTTCAACTTTTAGGCTAAAAGCCAAAGTAGTTTCATCAAACCATGACATTCCCCGAGCCACTTGTTGTGGAATTTTTACGAGTTGAGCTTCTCTAGTACTTATATTTAACAGCTTTATGCCATAAGGCATTAACAAACTTAACTTTATATTATCAGGGGAAAATAGTAGATCTTGATAATGCTGGTGATCAGTAAACTGAGATATTTGGCTTCTAGAGTGATTATTAACGTTGTAAAGCCAAACTTGCGCTGTATTCGCCTCTCTCGATATATAGGCTAGCTGTTGATTATCATTTGAAATATTGGGTAATCGGTCAACAACAGAAGAATCAATAACAGCCACACTGGTTTTTAACTTTTCATCATAAAAGCTTATATCAAAGTTAAGCAGGCTACCGCTGTAGATATAGTCCGTACTGTTATTTATACGGCTGACTGGACTTATAAGATGAGTACTATTTATAATTTTTGTAGTGTTATTACCTGTAAAGTCCGTTTCAACCAAACTCTGATTAGGGTAAGGGCCCATCACCACAATTTTATTGCCTGTATGATTGAAAATCGCACAGCAAATATATTCGTCTTTTTTAAATAAATAAGTAGAAGTATTTTCTTTTAAGTCCAGCAGGTAAAAAGCGTGCCATTGCTGCTCGTCAGGAGTCGAAAGTAGTAATTTGTCTTCATTTGGATGTAAATCAAAAAAAATGTGCCCTGCATTGAAAGGAGGAGGTTGATTTAACTTTTGTTTATAACCGCTCTGAATATCCAATGTGTATAATAAATAAGGCTGCTCAGGCGTTCTTCTTTCACTGTAGACAATTTTCGAATTGTTATGATTATATGACACTCGACCATAGCTGCCAATTGGACAATTATGTATAACCTCTTCCCTGCTTATTGCGTTGTCCAATAGAAATACTCGTTTAATTTGGCAAACAGCACGATTGTTATACATATAAATAATATTAGTGCTATCTGCTGACCAAGTTGCAGAACTCGCATCGCCTGCATTATTATTTAGCTGAGAAATAGCGCCTGTGGCTGTATTCTTAATAACAAGTTTTTTCCATCCCTTATTTCGGCTGCTGTAACTTAAAAATTTACCGTTAGGAGATATAACAGCATCACTTTCTAACCCTGCATCTCGTGTTAATGCCGTAACAGTTTTTAGTGGTTTAATCTCTGGTGTGTTAAATACTAATACTAAATAAGTCGCGGCTATTAGCAGAAAAAAAGTGGCTACTTTCCATTTGTATGACGGTTGACTTAAGTCTGTGCTTTCAAGTTTACTTGGCTCGATCAAATTTGTAGTAGCAATTAATTTATAACCTATACGCGGCAAAGTTTGAATGAATTTTGAATTTTTTGCGTCATCACCGAGTGCTTTTCTTAGCTTAGTAATAACCCGATTTACTGCATTATCGGTAACAATTTGTCCATGCCATACGTTATCAATTAATTCATTTCGGGTGATCTGTTGATTAGCATGCTTGCAAAAATAGGCTAAAACTCCTGACTCTCTAACTTCAAGCTCAATGGTGTGTTTTTCGAAAGAAAGTGTCTGTTCTACCTCTGAAAATATTATGTCATTGATTTTGTATGTTATATCAGCCATTCAAAAATATCTTAGTTTAATTGTTAAATAGAATTATACCTTAAATCACAACTAATCATCATTAATCATCGACAAATCACGACTCTATTTTATTTTTTAGATATTGTTCAATTCTCTTTAATAACACATTGACTACATAATGATATTAAAAAATATAATCTATTTGAGTCTTTACTGCTTTATAACTATTTTCACGCAAACAGCGTACGGAACAGAGTCTTCTCAAGATAAAAAAGTAACTCATAGTGAAGATTTCATCATCAAAACTGATGTATTGATAAAAACGACTAGTGGAGCAACACTTTCTGCCGTTATTGTTCGTTCCAATAGTATGGAAAAGCCTCAACCAACAGCTTTACAGCTTCATATTTATGCTGATGTAAAGGAACATATTAAAACAGCAATAAATGCCGCCAAACACGGTTATATTGGCATTGTTGTTGACACCAGAGGTAAGCGGTTAAGCCCAGACCAAATTATTCCGTATGAACATGATGCAAAAGATATTAATGACGTAATTGACTGGATAAGTAAACAAGACTTTAGTGACGGACGTGTTGCTATGTATGGCGGTAGTTATTTGGGGTTTACTCAATGGGCCGCAGCTAAACATATGCATCCAGCTTTAAAAACAATTGTACCTTCTGTTGCCAACAACCCGATGCAAGGTTTGCCGATGGAAAATAATATTTTTATTACGCCTAATTATCAGTGGCCGTTTTATGTAATGAATAACAAGACATTAGATAATAAGATAAACAATGATAGGGGCTATTGGAATAAAGCGATAAATGACTGGTATTTGAGTGGTCGTTCATATCGTGATATCGATAAAATAGAAGGTACACCAAACCCTTTATTACAAAAGTTTTTAAATCATCCCTCTCACGATGATTATTGGCTAGACATGGGGCCAAGGAAAAATGAATACAGTGAAATCAATATCCCTATCTTATCTATAAATGGTTATTATGACGATGGTCATATATCCGCATTATATTATTTAAATCAACATTTAAAATATAATAAAAACGCTGTACATTACTGGGTTATTGGCCCCTATAACCACTTTTTTAGTAAATCAAAAACAATTAATGGTTATCAGAAAGATCCCAGAGCAGTATTAGATCGAACAGAACTTGCATTTCAATGGTTTGACTATGTTTTAAAAGGTAAAAAAAAGCCTGATTTAGTTAAAAGTAAAGTTAACTATCAACTGATGGGGGACAATTCTTGGCAGCATGCGAATTCATTGGCAGAGCTAAATAATGACTATCAACGCTTTTACTTAAGTACTAAGAAATATAAAAGTACTTACCTATTAACTAAAAAAATTAGCAGCAAAGTAGACTCATTGAAGCAAGTTGTTGATTTAGCCGATCGAACAACAAGTACTAATACCGAATCCTATTATTGGCCAATTATCAAAGAACAACTAACTGACCCAACAGGTTTTACTTTTGTGAGTTCTCCATTTGAACAAGATACTTCAGTACACGGTAGCTTTTCTGGTGAAATAAAAGTAAAAATTAATAAAAAAGATTTTGATTTGGGTATGACGTTTTATGAGTTAACACCTAACGGAAAGTACTTTGAGCTTTTGTATTATATTGGTCGAGCTAGTTATGCAAAAGATCCTAGCACTCGACAATTACTTACCGCTGGTAAAGTAGAAACAATTCCTTTTAAAGATACTCGTATGACAGGTAAGTTATTTAAAAAAGGAAGCCGATTAGTCGTCGTTTTGAATGTCAATAAAAATGAAATGGCTCAAATCAATTTTGGTACAGGAAAAGATGTTAGCGATGAAACCAATGCAGATGGTGCTATACCGCTTGAAATAGAGTGGTTAAATAGCAGTTTCATTAATATACCTATGAAGGTTATGAATCGAAAAGTACATAAAGAATAATTATTAAAGGGAGTTTCCTTGTGCCTTCTCTAGGCTCTTAGTTAACCTTAAAATCGAATGTGAACGGTAGCTATGAGCTGGGAGCAGACCATCAGGTTATCACCTTCAAAGTCTGTTTATCGCTCTAAACGAAATTAAGGTTATTCAGTCTTATCTTTAAATTCACACAAGTCTTCATAATACAGCTGCCGCATTTTGGTTTGCGGGCTGTACAAGTATAACGCCCGTGTAGAATCAGCCAGTGATGTACATCGACTTTAGATTCAGCTGGTACAACCTTTAAAAGTTTTTTCTCAACCTCGACTACGTTTTTGCCCATCGCAAATTTGGTACGGTTAGATACGCGGTCAATATGCGTATCTACCGCGATGGTAGGCTAGCCAAAATATAATTAAAGTAGATTGAAAGCTTATTTTATTTGGTATCTGCTTTTTCTCAGATTGGTAGTTTAATTTTCAACACCTTTAAACCTTTGTGGTACTTTAAGCGACTAATACAGTTTATAGAGGAAAGTATTGATGAAAAAATTTGTTGTAAGCTCGTTATTAATCCCTATTTCTTTAGCTGCTTGCTCAAAGCCGGTGGTCGATTGCACTGTATTTCCAGATCTAGAAAATTCAGTCTATTTGTTACCTTACGAAGTGGGCACCACAAGAAGTGTTTATGCTGCTACAGAGCATTATCGCGCCTCGAATAATGGGGTAGGTACTTTTGCAATAGATTTTGTAATGCCTATTGGTACTAAAATAGTTGCATCTAGAGAGGGTGAAGTCGTAAGTGTTCGAGAGGTTTTTGAAGATGGAAATAATAAAGATTTGGAAGAAAATTATATCTTTATTCAACATGATGATGGCTCAGTAGCAAGATATTTCCACCTTACAGAAAATGGCTCCTTTGTATCAAAAGGAGATAAAGTAAAAGCGGGAGATATTATAGGGTTAAGTGGTAATACCGGACAAAGTGGGGGCCCTCACTTGCACTTTGATGTTCAAAAGTGTGGACCAAATTTACCACCCAATTATAATGTCCTTCCTTGTGGTCAAACTATTCCAATTACTTTTAAGAATACACATACTCATTCTTGTGGATTAAAGAGCGGATCGGAATACAAAGCGTTTAAATATGATGATAAAAGGGGAAAACTCTAACTAACCTTAGTTTTATAGTTAACAATATTGCGCTTAAAAGATTTATTTGCTCAATGGACCGATATTTCAATGCTAAAACAGATCAGAGTATAACATGTATAACTTTGATCTTGACTCAAACCTACTCAGTCTTATCTTTGAACTCACATAAGTCTTCAATAATACAGCTGCCGCATTTTGGTTTACGTGCTACGCAGGTATAACGCCCATGTAATATTAGCCAATGATGCACGTCTACTTTAAATTCAGCAGGCACTACTTTTTCAAGCTTTTGTTCTACGGCGACAACATCTTTACCCATAGCAAGCTTGGTACGATTAGAAACACGAAATATATGTGTATCCACGGCTATTACAGGCCAGCCAAAGGCGGTATTGAGTACAACATTAGCTGTTTTACGGCCAACGCCTGGAAGGGCTTCTAGGGCTTCACGATTTTCTGGCACGATGCTGTTATGTTCATCTACCAATATTTGGCACATTTTATACACGTTGGCCGCTTTTGAATTAAATAAACCGATTGTTTTTATATAATCACGCAGTGTGTCGTGGCCTATATCTAAAATGGCTTGTGGTGTATTGGCAACAGGAAATAGTTTTCGGGTTGCTTTATTAACACCGACATCGGTTGCTTGTGCTGAAAGTGTTACGGCTACCAGTAATTCGAACGGGCTTGAATATTCAAGCTCGGTTTCTGGGTGTGGGTTGTTATCGCGTAAGCGAGACAGTATTTGGTGACGTTTTTCTTTATTCATGCAACTTAAAACGCATTAGCTTTTGCTAAGTTAATGCGCTTTCCCCTTAAGTTAAACTAGTAACACGTGCACGAGGGCCTTTTTCAGCCTCTGGCGGTGCGATTTGTTTTGATTTTATTTGTGCGTCTATTACGTTTTTAGCCGCAATAAGCAGCCCTAGGCCTAAAAATGCGCCGGGTGGCAAAATGGCGAGTAAAAATTGGTTATCAAAGCTAAATACTTCAATGCGTAAGCTTTGTGCCCACGGGCCTAGTAATAAATCGGCGCTGTCGAATAACGTACCTTGGCCAATTAGTTCACGCATAGCACCTAAAACGACCAGCACAATCATAAAGCCCAAGCCCATCATTAAGCCATCAAAGGCTGATAGGTGAATTGGGTTTTTAGATGCGTAGGCTTCAGCACGGCCAATAATGGCGCAGTTAGTAACAATCAACGGAATGAAAATCCCTAATGATTGGTAAAGCCCAAATGTATAGGCGTTCATGAGTAACTGCACTATGGTTACAAAGCCTGCGATGATCATGACAAACACCGGAATACGAATATCTTTTGGTACCCAGTTTCTTACGATTGATACGCTTACGTTAGAGCCGACTAAAACAAGCAGTGTTGCAAGCCCTAGGCCCAATGCGTTAGTGATTGTAGAAGTAACAGCTAGCAGCGGGCACAGGCCTAACAGCTGCACTAGGGCAGGGTTGTTTACCCATACACCTTCTTTATATAATGTTTTTAATTCGCTCATTTAGTTACCTCTGCACATGTGGCGTTAGGTGCCGCAAAAATAGCATCAAATTCACTCTGTGCGAACAGTACTGCGTTTTTTACTGAGCCAACCACTGCACGAGGCGTAATGGTGGCTCCTGTGAACTGATCAAATTGTCCCCCGTCTTTTTTAACAGCCCAGCGAGCATCGTTTTCGCTTTGCACTGTTAAACTTTTAAAGGTGGTGATCCAAGAGGATTTTTTAACTTCTACCTTATCACCTAAACCAGGGGTTTCTTCGTGTTTAGTGGTGCGCACGCCTGCAATAGTACCATCACTTAAAACGGCCGTTAGCAAGTTAATGTCACCACTGTAACCACTTGGCGTGACATGCCTTACAACAAGGGCAACGGGTTTGTTATTTTTGCGGGCGCGATAAATTATTTGATTAGCATAAGGGCCTAACCGTTCATCTGAAATAATAACGCAATCGGTTGAAAGCGCGTTATCGTAAGTACTCGGGTCAAGCACTTCTTGCAATTGAGACGTCAGATGTAATTGCTCTTGTTCGGCAATTTTATCGGCTGTTAATGCATTAATTGACGCAACGAGCCCCGTGGTTACAAGGGCAAATGCGGTTAAAATAGCGCCATTTTTAGCCATAGATGAAATAATCATTTTACTGCTCCATGCCCATAAGTACGTGGTTGCGTGTAGTAGTCAATCAATGGCACTGCAATGTTTAATAACAGCACTGCAAACGCAACGGCATCCGGAAAACCACCAAAAGTACGAATTAAATACACAAGTAGACCAATTAAAGCACCGTAAATTAAACGACCTTTATTAGTTGTTGCGGCTGAGACAGGATCGGTCGCAATAAAGAATGCCCCCATCATAGTGGCACCACTTAATAAGTGAAATATTGTACCAGGCTCAGTTCCTGGCGCTGCAATATAACCAATGGCGCTGCACATAGCTAAGCTTGCAATAAAGCTCACTGGGATATGCCAGTTAATGACTTTTTCTTTAAGTAGGTATAAACCACCGGCTAAAAAGCCTAAATTAACCCACACCCAGCCAAGGCCTGCCCATTCATTAAATAATGATTTTTGCATGCTTTCGGTCACCGTTAAGCCGTGGCCAATATCGGTTTTAATAGTATCAAGAGGTGTTGCCATCGTGATGCCATCAATACCTGCACGGACTTGGTCTAAGCTGTAACCAAGAGAGGTGAAGTCGGTAAATATTATGCGCAGTTGTTCAGTAAATCCAATCGGGTTATTTAATAAATCAGTCACTGGTAACCATGAGGTCATTTGCACCGGAAATGAGACTAATAACAGTACATAGGCTGCCATTGCAGGGTTAAATAAGTTAAACCCTAAGCCGCCATATAATTGTTTAACGATAACAATAGAAAATAAGCAACCAATAATAATTATCCACCACGGGGCTAAAGGCGGAATGCTTAACGCTAATAACACAGCGGTTAGCCACGCACTGCCATCACTTAATGCAGGCCAAATAGGGCGCTTACGCAAAAACATTATGGCCGCTTCAAAAACCGTTACTGCAGTTAATGCCAGTACTAACTGAATGAGCACGCCAGTGCCAAAAAATACAACTTGAGCAATGAGTCCAGGAATACACGCAGCTATAACGGTGAGCATTAATCGCGTTAACGATTTATGACTGTGATTATGCGGCGAACTGGCCATGGTTAATTTCATGACTGATCATTTCCTTCTTTTTGTAACTTTTTGGCTTTTGCTCGGGCAATAGCGGCAGCAACAGCTGCTTTTTTCTTATCGTCGCTTGATTTAGGTACGTTAGCGTCAATAGAGCTAGATGAATTGTCAGTATTATCGGGTGCGCTTGGTGTTTCTGCGTCTTGAAGTGCTTTAGCCGCCTTTTTGGCTTTGGCACGGGCAATCGCAGCGGCAACGGCTGCTTTTTTGTCATCAACTGGTGCGTCGGTTTGCGGCGCTTCACTAATGGCAGGCTCTGCATTTTCTAATGCTTTAGCTGCTTTTTTCGCTTTGGCGCGTGCAATAGCAGCGGCAACGGCTGCTTTTTTGTCATCAACTGGCGCTTCGCTTTGTGGCGTTTCACTAACGACTGGTTCGGCGTCTTCTAATGCTTTGGCCGCCTTTTTGGCTTTGGCGCGTGCAATCGCAGCGGCAACGGCTGCTTTTTTGTCATCAACTGGCGCATCAGTTTGTGGTGCTTCACTCACGGTTGGCTCTGCGTCTTCTAATGCTTTGGCCGCCTTTTTGGCTTTGGCGCGAGCAATAGCAGCGGCTACCGCAGCTTTTTTATCATCAACTGGCGTATCAGTTTGCGGCACTTCACTCTCAGCAGGCTCAGTAGCTTCATTTGCTTGCGCTGCTTTTTTAGCTTTAGCGCGGGCAATAGCAGCGGCAACGGCGGCTTTTTTGTCATCAACTGGTGCATCGCTTTGTGGCGTTTCACTCACGGCTGATTCATCTGTTTGAGATTTTTGATCTTTATATTTTCGCGCTTGTTCTTTACGAAGTGCGCGTTCTTTTGCGACTTCACTATTATCAGGCTCTAACTCAGCTGATTGATCGCCGAGTTTTTTAGCTTTAGCACGGGCGATAGCGGCAGCAACAGCCGATTTTTCATCGCCATTATCTGATTTACTTTTAACGCGGGCTAGCGCATCAGCCACTTTTTGTTTCTCGTCAGCTGATTTAGCCGCAGGCTTGCGTTTATGACGGTTTTGCCTTTCTTCTTGCTCGCGATCTAAGCGCTCTTTACGTGCATCAAAACGCTCTTTTGCGCGATCGGCTTTAATTTTATCAGCCTGTTGTTCTTTTATTTCCATTTTGGCGACACGGTAGTATTGCACAAGTGGGATTTCACTTGGGCAAACATAGGCACATGCACCACATTCAATACAATCAAATAAATTGTGTTCCTGGAGTTTGTCGTATTCTTTTGATTTAGCAAACCATTGTAATTGTTGCGGTAATAAAGAGGCAGGGCAAGCATCAGCACACGCACTACAGCGAATACAGGCTTTTTCAGGGCCAGGCTCTGCAAGTTCTTTATGATCAGGCGCTAGTATGCAGTTAGTTGTTTTTACAACGCCAATACGGACTGTGGGCAGAGTAAAGCCCATCATCGGGCCGCCCATAACAACGCGTTGCTGTGGTACAGGTGAAAAACCTTGGCAATCAAGTAAGTGTTTTATTTCAGTGCCTAATAAAGCCCACACATTACCTGGTTTATGAATAGTATTACCCGTAACAGTCACTACTCGTTCAATGAGTGGCTTACCTTCGTACACAGCTTGCTGCACGGCAAACAATGTACCTGTGTTGTGTACAAGTACGCCAATGTCAGCCGGTATGCCGGCGCTTGGCACTTCACGATTAGTGAGTAACTTAATAAGTTGTTTTTCACCGCCCGATGGGTAAATAGTCGGGACCGTTTGCACAATTATTTTTTCGTTATGCTCAGCCGCCTTACTCATCGCTATGATAGCTTCGGGTTTGTTATCTTCAATGCCTACAATACATAGCGTTGGGTTTAGCAACTGTTGCATGAGTTCCAGGCCTTGAATGACCTCAATTGCATGCTCACGCATTAAGGTGTCGTCGGCTGTAATATAGGGTTCACACTCAACCGCATTAACAATCAAAAACTCAATCGGTTGCTTTGTGTCAGCTTTTATATAGGTAGGAAAACCTGCGCCGCCCATACCGCTAATGCCTGCTTGATGAATTATATTTACTAATTCGTCGTGACTCAGCGTTGTTGGATTATTAATTGGGTTAAGTGCCACCCATTCATCTTTACCATCTGGTTCAATAACAACACTTAGCTCTGGTAATGCAGAAGGGTGCGCCGAAGGCTGTGGAGCTATGTCAGTAATAATACCCGAACTTGGTGCATGCACAGGTACTGACCAGTTTGCAGTAGGAGCCGTTAAAGCTTGGCCTTTAAGTACATGTTGGCCTTTTTCGACAAGTAACTTACCGTTTGCGCCTATGTGTTGCTTTAGCGCCACTACGAGCTTATCGGGCAATGGTAGGCGCGTAATGCTCGCACTATTAGAGAGTGATTTTTGTTGTGGTGGGTGTATGCCGCCAGAAAATGGCCAAACAACCCCTTTTTTTATTTGTTCAAGTAACTTATCCACTCAAACCTCTAATCTATTTGTGTAACTGGAATAGCATCTAGCTGCCATTTCCAGTTTTGTTTAGTTTCGGCTACAGGCAGCATATCAATGCAATCTACAGGGCAGGGCTCAACACATAAATCGCAGCCGGTACATTCATCAATTAATACCGTGTGCATTTGGCGAGTAGCGCCTAAAATAGCGTCAACAGGGCAAGCCTGAATACACTTAGTACAGCCAATACATTCGTCTTCGCGAATGTAGGCTACTGTTTTTATTGGCTCTGCTTGTTCGCCGCCGGCAAGTGGTTTTTCATCAACACCCATTAAGCCTGCAAGCTTTTTCATGGTTGCTTCGCCGCCAGGTGGGCATTTATTTATTTCATCACCATTTGCAATTGCTTCTGCATAGGGACGACAACCAGGGTAGCCACATTGTCCGCACTGGGTTTGCGGTAAAATGGTGTCTATTTGCTCAACAATGGGATTGCTCTCTACGCGAAATCTTATCGCAGCAAATCCTAAAATCAACCCAAAAACCAGCGCTAGTGAGCCAAGCGCAATTAAGGCATAAAACAAGGTCATATTAAAATTTCACTAATCCGGTAAAGCCCATAAACGCCATCGACATTAAGCCTGCGGTTATCATGGCAATAGAGGCGCCTTTAAAAGGGGTGGGTACGTCAGCTGCTGCTAAACGCTCACGTAATGCTGCAAATAATACCAGCACCAACGAAAAGCCAACCGCAGCGCCAAAACCATACACTGCCGATTGTAAAAATGAGTGATCTTCTTTGATATTTAATAAGGCGACACCTAATACAGCACAGTTAGTGGTTATTAGCGGTAAAAATATTCCTAATAAGCGATACAGAGTTGGGCTCGTTTTACGTACCACCATTTCGGTAAATTGCACCACAACGGCAATCACTAAAATAAAGCTCATTGTGCGCAAAAACTCGATGTCGAGTGGAATTAAAATATACTGATTTACTAAATAGCTGGTAACAGAGGCGAGCGTAAGCACAAAAGTAGTCGCCAAAGACATACCAATAGCCGTATCAAGTTTCCCTGATACGCCCATAAAAGGACATAAGCCTAAAAATTGTACTAATACAAAGTTATTAACCAGAACAGTACCAATCAATAACAAGACATATTCAGTCATACGAGCCTCGCGCTATTAAAATCATAGGTATTATCCTTTTTTCTGATGTGATTAACAACATATGCAGTGATTATCATTTAAATAAACGATATTAATTTAAGGGGTAACAACAAAGGTGTAAAAATACTGTGATTTGTATGTGATCTTTACTTTAAAATTATGACTTTAATAGTACAAATTTATAAAAAACGATCACACTAATATATACTTTAAAACTAAAAAAGTAGGGGGATAAGTGTTTGGGAGGTGGCCGTTACATATCTTTAGGTTTTTCTATGTAATAGCCTTGTACACCATCTAAAAGAAGAGTCTCAACAATATGCTTTTCTTCTTGACTTTCAACACCTTCTGCAAACACGCTAACACCTATTCTGTGTGCTAAGTCGACCATAAGTCGCATAAAGTATTGATTGTTTTTGTCATCTTCTAAACCACGAGTGTAGCTTGCATCCATTTTAATAAAGTCAGGCTTTAAATCACGGAAAAATTTAAATGAGGTTAAACCAACACCAAAGCGTTCAACAGTAATACGAGCACCAACTCGATGTACCATATCAATAAAGCGTTTACTGGCTTTAATATTTTGTTGTAAACCAAATTCACTCACTTCAAAAATAAGTTTTGACGCAATGTGCGTATCTTTTAGCAAGCGTCGCTCTAACCAAATGACAAATTGATCATTATGCGCACTTGAGGCGGTTACATTCAGCCCAAAGTTTTTTTCAGAAAGGTTGCGAGTTTTTATTTTCTCAAGTGAAGAATCAATAATTAACTTATCTATATCTATGGCCATATCAAGCTTTTCGGCCATTGCTAAAAACGAAGCGGTAGGAAGCGTTTGGTTTTCTTCGGTTTTAAAGCGAACTTGAATTTCGGCATAGGCTTTACTGTTTTTACCTAAAGGCATAATGTTTTGCATAACTAAATGAACGCGCTTGGATTCAATAACTTCGTTAATTACTTTACGCCAGTTTTGATTACCAAAACCTGCACTTACATTGTTAATTAAGTCGGTTTCGCGTTGAACGTGCCATGCATTTACTTGTTTTGATTGCGCCATACTCATGGCGTTATCAACAATCGAAAGCAGCTCGCCTAACGGTTTGCCTTTTTCGTAGCCCACAATTCCCGTGTTAGCTACTGAGCTTAGTTCTTGGTTTTGTTGATACTGCGTAAAACGAGACTGTAAGTTTTCGCCAAAGCGCTCAGCTTCTTTCAAAGGCACATGAGGCAGTACGACAGCAAAATCAGAACTATTTAATCGAAACACTTGGCTGCCTGTATAAGTGCCACTTATGTGTTTAACTATATCTGCAACAGCTTTGACGTATTCGTCGCCTTTTTGGTAGCCACGTGTTTGATTTATAATTTGCAGTTCGCTACAGCGGATCATTGCGAGTGATCCGAATGTACTTTGTTCTACGTTTTCAATATTTTTTTCGTAATACTCAACAAACATATTGCGGTTGCCAAGTGCCGTAATTACATCTTTATACGCTTCTTGTTTAATACTTAATGCAGCATTTTGAATGTCGTCATTTTTTGACTTTAAAAAGTAGGACAAACGGTTAAAGCTCGGCACGAGATCTTTACCTAGCTTTTGCAATTTAGAGCCGTCTAATGCAATTTTTAAATCGTTACTTGCTTGGTTTTGGTTGATATAAATATCGATGACATCGGCAATAGTCATACTGATATTTCTATTCAAACGATAAAAAATAGATTTCATTAAAATAACAGGAATAATGACTAAAATAGCAGACATAAAAAACACAATAAAAAACGATGTTTGCAGTTGTTCGCCAAGATGCTGAATATTAATTGTAAATTCAACTTTAATATCGGCTGCGGTATTAACTGCAAACTGTGGTCGTACAGAATTAAAAACAGACTCTATAAACTGAGCAAACACAGGGAGGCGAGCAGGGGAGTTTATAGTGAATACTTCAGCCCCTTGGAAGTCTCTTAACGTAAAGCGTGAGAATGTTTTACCATCGGCAAGCGCGTTTTTTAAATTTTGGGCGGCTTCGTCATTAAAAGAAGAATTATCAATATATTTCGTTATTGTATTTTGCGCATTTATTTGTGCGTCGCTTACTGCGCTATCAAACTGAGCGGATATAAAGTAAGTTCCTGCAACTACGCATAATAGCCAAGAGATAAGTTGTATAAGAATAAGTTTTTTAAAGCCGGCCATTTTTAAGTCTTTTAATTCGAAAGGGAAGGGATCAAATATTAGATTAATAAACTAAGTTTAATGCATTCAATCATGCTTTAGTTATGGCGTTTATGGTAGTGTAATTTAAGAGGAATGTCTATGAAATTATTAGAATTGGCTCCCCCTCCCCGACTCGAACGGGGGACCTGCGGATTAACAGTCCGTCGCTCTAACCAACTGAGCTAAGGGGGAACTAAAGTAGTGCTGTTATTATGATTTGGCTCCCCCTCCCCGACTCGAACGGGGGACCTGCGGATTAACAGTCCGTCGCTCTAACCAACTGAGCTAAGGGGGAACTACATACCATAATCATAAACTTGGCTCCCCCTCCCCGACTCGAACGGGGGACCTGCGGATTAACAGTCCGTCGCTCTAACCAACTGAGCTAAGGGGGAATCGTTTATGGTTGAAAAACTTGGCTCCCCCTCCCCGACTCGAACGGGGGACCTGCGGATTAACAGTCCGTCGCTCTAACCAACTGAGCTAAGGGGGAAGCGTCTTGCCTTTCAACGGGGCGAAATATTAATGACCTCACCGCAAACTGTCAACATATAAAAGATCATAAATTGAAAAAAGAGGTTTATTCGTTGTTTTTATACTCAATCTGCGTGTTTTCTGGCTTTATTTAGATTTTTTTCCAGAAATTTTAGGTGCTAGAACACGATGTAAATTGCTTTTTTATTTAATTTATAGTGTTCATTGAGTAAATAAAATACAGCTTTTAAGTACTTAGTTAACGAAAGTCAGCTAAAAAACATAAAAAGAAGGTTTCATTCTTTTTATAAAAATAGTCTTTGTTCTTTTTAAATGAGCAGGTTTTTGTAAATCTGGTTTTAAGTACAATTTAAAATAAATTAATTTTTACGTAAAACAGTTCTCATTTTATACGCACGTTAAAGATAGCGAATGAATAGTTCAAAAATAATACAATCAATAACTTGCGGTATACTTATACAAAATTTATTTAGCCTAACACAAGTGATAATAGAGACTGTTTTACTGGTGAATGTGTTTTTTTGTTGAAATTGTAAAAATGGCATTAATAGAACATCTGATGTTGGTAAAGACTAACTAAAGAGTTTGGTTCTGTGAAAGCCTTTATAAATGCGGCTTTGAATGAGTTATCCACGGTTTCTGTGGATAACTCTGTTTATGAAACCTGAAGAACATTAGCGGCACTAGAGCTGTAGGGTGCTACACCGATTTCAAGCTTTTAAATCATTATTTTTATATCTATAAAAAACAATAGGTTAATCTTTTTGGTTTGTATCAGGGAACCTGATGAAAGAAATTATTCGTCACGATAAATCAAAGCATTGCTTTGTGCGAAAAAGCATCAGTAATAAGTGGCTGTTTGTAATAAAAGTAACGAAAATGTGTTTTAATTGTTTTTTAGGCTGTTAAGGCTCTATTTTAACAAAAATACGTAAAAATCCACATTAACTCTTTTTTAAAATCCTTACTTAAGCGGCTACTACAAATCTATTGATAAATCCGTGGCTTGAATTGCCTTGATGCTTTAAAATGATCAGCTCAGTAAAAGAGGCTAATTTATACCATGCGCGCAATTTCAAAAACTCAGACTCGCCCTGATTTACTAAATGATCCAATTCCTGCAACACTTAAAAAAATGACCATTCCGATGATTTTTGGCATGATCACTTTGATGATGTTTAATATTGTTGATACATTCTTTATTAGTTTATTAGGTACAGACCCACTTGCTGCCGTGAGCTTTACGTTTCCTGTTACGTTTACGGTTATTAGTTTGGCAATTGGATTAGGGATAGGCACCTCTGCGGTAATCGGTAAAGCGCTTGGCAGTAATAAAATAGATGAAGCGCGCTTTGATGCAAGTATTTCTATACTAGTGGCGTTTGTTTTAGTGCTTATTTTATCGTTTATTGGGTATTTGCTAATCGATCCCATTTTTACGTTATTAGGCGCAGGCCAGCAAGTACTTCCTTTGATACATGAATACATGAATGTGTGGTTTATTGGTAGTGTATTTTTAATTACGCCAATGATTGGTAATTCGGTATTACGTGCCAGTGGCGATACTAAAACGCCAAGTATTGTGATGGGCGGAGCAGGGCTTATAAACGCAGTACTCGATCCCCTTCTTATTTTTGGATTTGGGCCTATTCCAGCAATGGGTATCCAAGGCGCGGCCATTGCGAGTGTAATTGCATGGGGGGTTGCAGTCGTTATTATTTTATATGTACTGATAGTAAAAAAACGATTGTTGAGTTTAAAAGCAGGTTCTCAAACAGTGATCGGCGCTATTCGTAAAATGTTAAAAATAGGTTTACCTGCCGCAGGGGCAAACATGTTGACTCCAGTTGCAATGGCTGTAATGACTGCTATGGTTGCTCATCATGGTCCAGAAGCCGTTGCTGCATTTGGTGTTGGCAGCAGGATTGAGTCTATAGCCAGTATCCTTGTACTTGCTTTGTCGATGACACTCCCGCCGTTTGTGAGTCAGAACTTTGGGGCAGGTAAGTTATGCAGAGTAAAAGAGGCCTACATTGGTACTTTAAAGTTTGTAATGATTTGGCAATTCGTCATTTATATTATCTTAATTGCCCTTTCTGGCTTTATTAGCCAAATGTTTGGTAAAGAGCAAGCGGTTATAGATGTTATAAAACTCTTTATCTATACCATTCCATTAAGCTATGGCTTGCAAGGAGTGATCATATTATCTAATTCTTCGTTTAATGCATTACACAAACCAATGAATGCATTATTTTTAAGTGCTATTCGTTTATTTGTTTTCTACTTACCATTTGCTTATATAGGCAATGAACTTGCTGGTTTAACTGGCCTATTTATTGGTGCCGCGTTGGGTAATTTATTTACCGCATTAGTATCTTATAAGTGGTTTGTAAAAGAGCTTGAAGCTTTGAGCCGTCAATCGTTAAAGGAGTGCACTAATTGAGCGATCATTTTCAACTAAAATCACACTTTAAGCCAGCGGGCGATCAGCCCACGGCTATTAAACAGCTGTGCGAGGGATTAGAAGCTGGACTTGCGCACCAAACTTTACTCGGTGCTACAGGTACAGGTAAAACCTTTACTATGGCTAATATTATTAACGACTTAAATCGTCCGACAATAATAATGGCGCATAATAAAACACTAGCCGCACAGTTATACGGTGAGATGAAAGAATTTTTTCCTAAAAACGCCGTTGAATATTTTGTATCGTATTACGATTACTACCAACCAGAAGCGTATGTTGTGTCAAGCGATACATTCATCGAAAAAGACGCGTCTATTAACGAACACATCGAGCAAATGCGTTTAAGTGCCACCAAAGCACTGCTTGAGCGCCGCGACACCATTATTGTGGCATCAGTATCGGCTATTTATGGTTTGGGTGACCCTAAGTCATACATGAAAATGATGCTGCTTTTAAAAGTGGGCGAAAAAGTAGATCAACGCGACATGCTGCGCCGTCTTGCCGAAATACAATATACCCGCAACGACATAGATTTTAGCCGTGGTACTTACCGTGTACGCGGTGAAGTGGTTGATATATTTCCGGCAGAATCTAGCACCTTCGCAATTCGCGTAGAAATGTTTGATGATGAAATAGAGCGCTTGAGTATTTTTGACCCGCTTACTGGCGCCGTCGAAAAGCATATAATACGCACCACTATTTATCCAAAAACACACTATGTTACCCCGCGTGAAAAAATACTCGGTGCTATCGATAAAATACAAGAAGAACTCAAAGAGCGACGAGCCCAGTTACTCAGTGCCAATAAATTAGTAGAAGAGCAACGCGTAACACAGCGTACGCAATATGATATAGAAATGATGCGGGAGCTAGGTTATTGCTCTGGGATAGAAAACTACAGCCGTTATTTATCAGGTCGTACGCCTGGCGATCCGCCGCCAACATTACTTGATTACTTACCAGACGACGCATTAATGATTATTGATGAATCGCACGTAACCGTATCGCAAATTGGCGCTATGTATAAAGGCGACAGAAGCCGTAAAGAAAATCTTGTTGAATATGGTTTTAGAATGCCCTCAGCAATGGATAACAGACCGCTACGTTTTGAAGAGTTTGAAGCCATAGCACCGCAAACTATTTATGTATCGGCAACGCCAGGCGACTTTGAATTAGAGCGCTGCGTAGGTGAAATAGCAGAGCAAGTAATTCGACCTACAGGTTTGCTTGATCCACTCATAGAAGTACGCCCAGTGGGGGATCAGGTTGATGACCTCCTATCAGAAATTTATAAAAGTGTGGAGAAGGGCGAGCGGGTACTGGTCACCACATTAACCAAGCGTATGTCGGAGGATTTAACCGACTATTTAAGTGAGCATGGTGTAAAAGTACGTTACTTGCATTCTGACATAGATACAGTTGAACGAGTCGAAATTATTCGCGATTTACGTGCGGGAGTCTTTGATGTGTTGGTGGGTATTAACTTACTTCGAGAGGGCCTGGATATGCCAGAAGTGGCGCTAGTAGCGATACTTGATGCAGACAAAGAAGGCTTTTTACGCTCTGCACGTTCAATTATTCAAACCATTGGTCGTGCTGCTCGTCACTTAGATGGTCGCGCAATTTTATACGGTGATAAAATTACAAAATCGATGGCTAAGGCCATGGACGAAACAGCGCGCAGACGCGAAATTCAGCATGCTTATAATATTGAACACGGTATTGAACCGCATTCGTTAGCCAAAAAGATTCTTGATGCGATGGACATAGGCGAAGACGCTGGGCCTAAAGATAACCTTAGACTTGTTCGTAAAGACTCTAAAAAGGTACTTAGTGCGAAAGAAATTTCAGTACAAATTAAGCAGCTTGAAACCAAAATGCATGCATACGCAAGCGATTTAGAATTTGAAAAAGCGGGCTCCGTTCGCGACGAAATACATGAACTACAACAACAGTTGATTAATTAACAATGACAGCAAACTTTACACCTATTATTACTGCGCTTGAAGACGCGCCAATTTTAAAAAATGAACTATGTCGTGTTTTTCATGGGCGAGGCCACAGCGTCGAAGCGCTAAGCCACATTAATTTAGACTTTTATCCGCCCAGTTTATTTTTGGTCTCGTACGACGAAATTGATGAGCAAACACTAAGTGAGCTCACTGATGCTGTGTGGCAATGGGCGCAAAAAAACCAGCCAGAGCTTATTACGTCACTTGTTTATCAGCAACGTGCTGGCGTGCAAAGCCAAAACACCGTGGTTTACGGGCAATTGCCGAGCCAACATGTTGTAACCGAAAACGGCATTCGTTTTTTAGTGGATTTACAAAGCCGTCAAAATACCGGAATATTTCCCGATATGCGCAGTGGCCGTGAATTTGTAATGGCGAACAGTAAGCACGGCAAAGTACTTAACTTATTTTCGTATACGTGTGGGTTTTCTTTGGCGGCCATGCAAGGTGGTGCAGACCATGTAATGAATATGGACATGAGTAAAGGCGTACTTAAGGTTGGTAAGCAAAACCATCAATTAAATGGTTTTGACAAAGGCGTCAGTTTTTTACCACATGATATTTTAAAGTCGTTTGGAAAATTAAAAAAAGCAGCCCCGTTTGACTTAATTATTGTTGATCCGCCAAGTTTTCAAAAGGGGAGTTTTATTTTAACGAAAGACTATCAAAAAGTGTTACGCAGGCTACCAGAGTTACTAAGTGATACAACAAAGCTGCTACTTTGCGCTAATAGCCCAGAGCTGAGCGAGGACGCATTTAAAGCACTTATTACAGAGCATACGCAAGGCGCTATTGAGTTTGTTGAACGTTTATCACCTACAGCACGCTTTATTGAAGTGGACAGCGACAGAAGTTTAAAGGCGCTTGTCTATAAAACGTCACAAACACCTGCTTAAATGAAACTGAGCAAACGTTTAGCGACTATAGATGCGTTAATTACCGAACCTGAAGATATAATTTGGGATTGCTGTTGCGATCATGGTTATTTGGGCTTAGCGCTACTAAAACGAAACGCAGCTAATAAAGTCGTTTTTGTTGATATAGTGCCTGATTTAATGGCAAATTTAGAGTTACTACTTTTAAGAGTAAGTAGTGCTCAAAGCATGCATTCAAACAACGATCAATGGCAAGTGTTGTGCAAAGATGTAGGTACTATCAAATTAACCAGTGATACTAAGCAAGTTGTTGTTATTGCAGGTGTCGGTGGTGAGTTACTGCTAAAGCTTATGCAGCAAGTAGTGGCTAATAATAGTATGCACATAATACAAAATGTACGTTTTATTTTATGCCCGGTACAGCATACTTATACATTAAGAACGGGTCTTGATTTATTAGGGTTAGGCTTGCTTAGCGAGCAAATAATTGTAGATAACAAGCGTTTTTACGAAGTAATTGAAGTTAGTTTTAATAGCAACACTACACTTAGCAAAACGGGTGATATGATGTGGCAATATGATAACGCAGTGCATAAAGCCTACAAGCAGCAGTTGCTAAATCATTATACTAAAATGCTTAATAAAGATGCTCTTTACTATCAAAAAGTTATAACAGACTATCAAGGACTCATCGATAGTTAAAAAAGCCTAAAATTGAGGCGCACGTGTGATCTAATTACGACATTGAAGACGTAATATGGTTACAGTTAATATCTTGCCTAGTGCAGGTTTATTTGGTTTATTTATGTCAGATAAAAATAGTCACCTTAATACGTTATTTAGTAACGAACAAAAATGGCAACACAGCTATGAGCAGCCAATCTCTTACGCACCGCTTGTGCAATTAGCTAATAATAGCTGGGTAGTTCCCCAGCATTTTTTACGCTACAAACATACGTTAAATAGCGTGAATAAAGTGCTCGAGAGTATTGAGTTTTCAGCTCATTTTAGAGTGCTTGCTGCACAAAAAGGTGAAGAAATTTATCTGCAAGTAGCTGTTCTCAGCCCTGACAATTATCAAAAAAATGATTCTCATAGCGAAAGTAAAGCCAAAAAACTTTTATTTGGTAGACGCTGGATTGTAGAAGAAAACTTACCGACTTCTGAGCTTATTCAAACTGCATTTTTAGCACTAAAAATAGCACGTGAACACGAAGTACGAGAGCTATTTCAGCTTATTCAAGATGGTTCAATAAGCACGCCTTTTAATAATCATCACGACTTACCGGTAATGGCGCAAAACCCTGAGTTAGTTATTGCAAACAGCAATGAAGTCAGTATTAATAATATTATTAAGCGTGTTGTATTTGCGGATGCAGCCATTGAGCTTAAAAGTCATCAAGCAATTACAGCCGAACAGCACTTGTTCACTGTTGAGTTGCAATGCAGTAATTGCCAATTAAGTGAGTTTAATAACAAAACGTTGGCTTTTTTAACAAGCGATGCATCAGCTAACAGCTTTTTACATGGTTTTATTTCTGCTTTAGTAAATACGAGTAATGATTATGTCAGCGAGCAATTCAAATACCAAGGATTTACACGTTTTAGTAAAAATGTGGCAGTAGCACAAATTGGTAAGCTAAGTATTGCAATGCGCTCACCAAGTACGGTCGGGCTTTGCTCTATGGGTAAGCAACACGCTAATCAATTAAATTTTGAAATAGACAGTGGGCGAGCACCACAAGGCTGCGGGCAAGCTATTGGCGGGTTTTTAGCTGCTCACGGCATAGAGCAGCCAGAAAACGCGCACTTATATCCTGATTATTTATAACAACTTAAAGCTTATTAATTTCATCTTTAACGCTAAAGCTTGAATCAGTAACAATGGCCTCAAGTGTTTGTACACGCTCTTTTAATGCAAGCACTTGTGCGTTTGTTTCAGCTAGTTGTTTATGGGCATCGCTGTTGTTGTTTTGCATTTTATGCTTAAACTCAAGATGCTTTTTATACATATCATAAAGTACTCCTGAGCCAACTGAAATCAGTACAATCAGTACAACCATCGTAGTTCCAGACATAACCTCATTCCTTATTATTCGTTAATGATTTAAGTATAACCTTTAAGTGCTTTTGATAAAGCTGACAATTGTAACTTAATTTGTATGGCTAATGTGAATCTTGGGTAGGGAGTCTATCTTTGGCAGTTATTTAACTTTTATAGCATTGGTTTGATCTAATTAATCAAGCAAGCAATAGCTTAATACCGGTCCGCATCAATGTTTTATCAATTTGAGGGCTTATACCAAACTGCATAAATCTTTGATCAATTTAACGAATTAAATTGCACTATAACGTCGTTAAAAATTTTTTATTTAGAATAACTAGATACAAAAATTTTTGCCTAGTTCTAGCGTAATTTTCTTAACGTTAAATAGACCCCATATATAAGCAGATTGGTATTAAACCTGACGATAACAGAGCTAAAAACTTCTGCTATGCGATTGGGTGGATTAGAAAGTAGGTCCATGCAGAAACAATTGCTGAGAATAATTAAGTAGTGAAATTTTGGATTGTTATCGACAATGCTTTCTTATCTCAAAATAGCGCACTTAATTAAGCGAATTAGTATAGTTAAAAAAGATTTATAAATTTAAAGTTGGATCTGTGGGAGTTTAATAAAAATATTTTTAATGATCTATGTGGTGAGTGATACAGAGCTTTCACGAGTGACCATCTCCATTATTTGTGAATGGTGGCGATGCTCTTTTTTTACAGCTTAGATAATTACCCACATAGAATTTTATACTGTAAAAATTCATAGTGTTTGTTTATAAAAGAATATTTATTGATTTTAACAAGGAGAATTTTTAGAAATGCTTCTATGTGGTGGGTGATTACTTGGCTTGATACTAGTGACCATCTCCATTATTTGTGAATGGTGGCGATGCTCTTTTTTTACAGCTTAGATAATTACCCACATAGAATTTTATAATGTAAAAATTAAGAGTGATTATAAAAGAGTATTTATTGATTTTAACAAGGAGAATTTTTATAAATGTTTATATGTGGTGGGTGATACTGGACTTGAACCAGTGACCCTCGCCTTGTAAGGGCGATGCTCTCCCAACTGAGCTAATCACCCACATATAATAAGTACGCCTGTTATTAAATGCTTTTATTTGAATTAAACACTTAATATGTAATTTGGTGGGTGATACTGGACTTGAACCAGTGACCCTCGCCTTGTAAGGGCGATGCTCTCCCAACTGAGCTAATCACCCAAATTACATTTTAATATACACCACTGAAATAGTGGTGGGTCGTACTGGACTTGAACCAGTGACCCTCGCCTTGTAAGGGCGATGCTCTCCCAACTGAGCTAATCACCCAAATTACATTTTAATATACACCACTGAAATAGTGGTGGGTCGTACTGGACTTGAACCAGTGACCCTCGCCTTGTAAGGGCGATGCTCTCCCAACTGAGCTAATCACCCAAATTACATTTTAATATACACCACTGAAATAGTGGTGGGTCGTACTGGACTTGAACCAGTGACCCTCGCCTTGTAAGGGCGATGCTCTCCCAACTGAGCTAATCACCCAAATTACATTTTAATATACACCACTGAAATAGTGGTGGGTCGTACTGGACTTGAACCAGTGACCCTCGCCTTGTAAGGGCGATGCTCTCCCAACTGAGCTAATCACCCAAATTACATTTTAATATACACCACTGAAATAGTGGTGGGTCGTACTGGACTTGAACCAGTGACCCTCGCCTTGTAAGGGCGATGCTCTCCCAACTGAGCTAACGACCCATATTAAAACTTTAAAACGTGACTATTAAAACAATAATAGGTTTATATGTGGTGGGTGATACTGGACTTGAACCAGTGACCCTCGCCTTGTAAGGGCGATGCTCTCCCAACTGAGCTAATCACCCACATATAAATTAAAACGCTACTATTAAAATAAATAGTACTGGACTTTAACCAGTGAACCTCGCCGTTACTTGCAAGTAGCGGTGATGCTCTTTTTTCTAACTGAGCTAATCACTCATTTAGATTTTTTGTAATATGCACCATTCTGAGAATGGTGGGTCGTACTGGACTTGAACCAGTGACCCTCGCCTTGTAAGGGCGATGCTCTCCCAACTGAGCTAACGACCCATATTACAATTTTAAAACGCGACTATATAATATGATAATAGCTTTTATATATGGTGGGTGATACTGGACTTGAACCAGTGACCCTCGCCTTGTAAGGGCGATGCTCTCCCAACTGAGCTAATCACCCATATATAAATTAAAACGCTACTATTAAAATAAATAGTACTGGACTTTAACCAGTGAACTTCGCCGTTACTTGTAAATAGCGGTGATGCTCTCTTTTTTCTAACTGAGCTAACGCCCCATAAAGAATCTTAGATATGAACACTTAATAAAAAGTGGTGGGTGATACTGGACTTGAACCAGTGACCCTCGCCTTGTAAGGGCGATGCTCTCCCAACTGAGCTAATCACCCACATCTAAACAACACCACATTGCTGCGTCGTTGTGGGGCGCTATTATAGATAGAGTTGGAAATGTGTCAACACTTGAATGATAAAAATGTGCTGAATGAAGATTTTATAAACAATGGGGCAGGGTTGGAGTCTATTTTATCATCAAATCCAAAGTTGTAGTTTAAATAACGTTCGAGAACAGTGCAATATTGTATTATCACTGTACTTAAATTACGTTTGTTTTAATCATTGGATTCAAATAAGTTAAGCTGTTTGTAATAAATGTAGTGTAGACGCTGTTCACATTAGCTTTATGTTAGGGCTTGATGACCTTTCAGGATTCGAGTTTTTATCTTTAGATCAAAATGAGTTATAGCTAAAAACCATTCTAAATGGAGCATGTTGGTTTTCTTAGGTGCAATATTTATTGCCTCACAATTAATTTAAGTGGTCATTTTTCACCACTTAGCAGAATTAGCGCTGTCTTTTAAAGACCAAGTTTATTAAATTTGTTCAATCTAGGGTATGTAATCGCGACGAGGGGGGGTTATAACTAAATGAGCCTTATAGAAATAAGCATACTATCCTTACTTAGCGTAAAACTAAATGCACAACGGTAAATTCATTTTTGAAAGATAAACATGGCTAGAATTCATCATAAATTTAATTTGCATATAAATGTATACCTTTTATCTTCATTAGAGATTGGGTGTGAAACAGAAAAGTAGAGTAGTTCTAGCTAAAAGTTTTAAAGTTGCGGTTAAGTTACAAGCAATGAAAGGGGATTCCTATTAAAATTGTGTTTTTTAGCATGCTTGATAGCCAGTTTGTTGAAAATTAAACCATTTAAATAATGCTAAGTAAAAAACTGTTGACTTTATTTTGGGTGGTGCATAGAATGCGCCCCGCACTAAGCGATACCCGACGTGTTTATCATGGCGAGTATTGATTAAGTTGGGGCCATAGCTCAGCTGGGAGAGCGCTTCGCTGGCAGTGAAGAGGTCTGCGGTTCGATCCCGCATGGCTCCACCAAAAATTAGTGTTTTGTCCTAGGGTAGCAGTTTTCTGTGTCCCCATCGTCTAGAGGCCTAGGACACCGCCCTTTCACGGCGGTAACAGGGGTTCGAATCCCCTTGGGGACGCCACTTAACTTTTATTAGTTATAGGCGGTTTTACCGAGAAAATAGCGTCACAATTAAAGCTCGAGTCTTTACTTGTATTAAACGCAATTACCTTAAAGCTCATGATGTGAGTTGAACTTATCAAATGTCCTAGTGACACATTTATGTGTCCCCATCGTCTAGAGGCCTAGGACACCGCCCTTTCACGGCGGTAACAGGGGTTCGAATCCCCTTGGGGACGCCACTTACTTATTTTTAATAGGGAAGTGCAGTGTTATTAAGAAAGCTCGCCTGAAACGAGTCTAAAAATTCAGTTGTCCTAGTGACACATTTATGTGTCCCCATCGTCTAGAGGCCTAGGACACCGCCCTTTCACGGCGGTAACAGGGGTTCGAATCCCCTTGGGGACGCCACTTACTATTTAAAGTATTGTATAAAGCAGTGTGACACCGAACTCTCTATGCACGACGTTATCAGGAGTACTAATCTCTTGGGGACGACAATTACTATTTTAATAGTTAGTGCAGTGTTATTAAGATTAAAAATCCAAAAATCCAAAAATCCAAAAATCCAAAAATCCAAAAATCCAAAAATCCAAAAATCCAAAAATCCAAAAATCCAAAAATCCAAAAATCCAAAAATCCAAAAATCCAAAAATCCAAAAATCCAAAAATCCAAAAATCCAAAAATCCAAAAATCCAAAAATCCAAAAATCCAAAAATCCAAAAATCCAAAAATCCAAAAATCCAAAAATCCAAAAATCCAAAAATCCAAAAATCCAAAAATCCAAAAATCCAAAAATCCAAAAATCCAAAAATCCAAAAATCCAAAAATCCAAAAATCCAAAAATCCAAAAATCCAAAAATCCAAAAATCCAAAAATCCAAAAATCCAAAAATCCAAAAATCCAAAAATCCAAAAATCCAAAAATCCAAAAATCCAAAAATCCAAAAATCCAAAAATCCAAAAATCCAAAAATCCAAAAATCCAAAAATCCAAAAATCCAAAAATCCAAAAATCCAAAAATCCAAAAATCCAAAAATCCAAAAATCCAAAAATCCAAAAATCCAAAAATCCAAAAATCCAAAAATCCAAAAATCCAAAAATCCAAAAATCCAAAAATCCAAAAATCCAAAAATCCAAAAATCCAAAAATCCAAAAATCCGTTTATTCAGCAAAAATAAAGTTTTTAATTGCTAATATGATCTTAAATTTAGTGATTATTAGAGGGCATTATGGCAAGTGGGTGGGCACGAGACGGTGCAATTCAAGATCAAATAGATGCAAGTGTGAATGACGCTGTACAATATGCAAGAAGTAATTTAATATCAGGCGCGAGTGCCGAGTTATGTGAAAAGTGTGATGAGGCAATTCCGCAAGCTCGAAGGTTAGCACTACCTGGCGTACGCTATTGTGTTCAATGCCAAGCTACTATTGAGCGCAAAAGAGCAGGTGCTAGCACGGTTAACCGACGTGGTAGTAAAGACAGTCAATTACGTTAAAAGGTGCCTTGAGCACCTTTTTATATTAATCTAGAAACGATTCATGTTTTCTTTTTTCTGAATAAGCTCAATAGCATAGCCATCAGGGTCTTTAACAAAGGCTATTTCAGTGGTGCCACCTTTTACAGGGCCAGGCTCCCGGCTAACATTACCACCTGCGGCTTTTATATCTGCACAGGCTTTATAAATATCGTCAAACTCAATCGCGATATGACCATAAGCATTGCCTAAGTCGTAGCTATGAGTATCCCAGTTGTAGGTTAGCTCTAACACTGTGTTATCTTTTTCATCCCCATAGCCTAAAAACGCGAGGGTGTAACGATACTCTTCATTATCTGCGCGACGTAATTCTTTCATGCCCAATATTTGAGTATAAAACGCAATTGATTTGTCCAAATCAGCAACTCGTAACATGGTATGTAATAAACGCATTTGTGCACCTTAGCTTGTGGTTAAATTTGCATAGGCTTTCAATAATACAGGTGCAGTACGCCAATTTGTAGGCTTGTGAAAAAATCCTTTCAGATTTGTTAAACAGGTAAGAAAGGCATGGCTATTTATAACACAGTAATCAACAGAGCTGAGCTCATAGAAAAATAGTGAGTTAGTTTTGATGTATTATAAACGATCGCGCGCAATCGGAGTCGCTATATAAGCTAGCATCTATTTATTTTAAGCTTTTTCTTGCTGCATCAGTTGAAAGCCTATATTGATCCTAAAGTACAATAACTTTAAGTCGCTACTTAGCGTCAATATCGAAAGGGCGAACGGATATAGTAAATCACCATTAGAGTAATTTTAAGATTGAATAATAAGTGCAAATACTGGATACTGTTTTTATATACAGTTGTGGCGATGTTATGAAACAAGAATTACCAGCAAAGTACTATTTAGCGCATTTTAGAGAGCTTATTGAGTTTGTATCCAGCAAGTGTATACACTTGCTTGAACCCAAACATGAAGTGTTTATTGCTAAAATTAACCAGCTTGATGAGCAAAGCCAGTGTATGTTGGCGCGTGTATATTCACGAAAGCCTTATCTAGTACAGGCGCAGTCGCTCAATTATGAAGAAATAGCGTCACCGCATCAGGCTATCTATACGCTAAAAACGGCCGGTATTTTATTTGAGCCAAACGAGCTGCACTATGCACAGCTTTTAACACATTTAACGAAACCTTCCTTGGTTGAGTTACTAAGTAGTTACCCAGAACAAATAAGCTTTAAAAAGAGCGCTGCTAAAGGTGTGCTAGTGGATATTGCATGTGCATTTTTTAAAGATTGCCCACAAGAGCTTGCCCCGCTTTATAGCCAGTATGTTATTAACAGCCGCAGTGATTTTTACGAGTATTTTGAGTTTTTATTTGCAGGTAAGCTCAGTCGTGGTGATGTGAATCATCAAAACCGGTTTGTAATGCGAGATTTAGGTTTAACTACGACACGTGAAGGGCACAGTGAGAGTTTATCGCGCTTTGAAACACTTAATGAAGCGCAATCAAACTATTTATTAAATCGCTGCCGATTAACATTTAAAAATATAACAGATGAAAACGATTATTTTCCTCTAGCGTCGCAGGTTTTATTGCAAGTCGCGCATGGTGCAATTGCGGTTGCGTTAAAAAATAAATTATTAGTTAGGCTTTATCGACAATTAAAAGGGGTTGATAGCGAACTTGCTTTTAGCTTACTTGAAGCCTGCATGGATGATAGTGAAGCACAAGAAATTCAAATAAGAGAGCAATACCGACTCGGTAATAAAGAGTGGGTAAAAGCGCGCTTAGACGCCATTATTGAAAATCCACTTACTGATGATTTACTGTATTTTGCTGATGATTTTTTAATGCGTAAATTTAATAAAAAAACACGTTCGCGTTTGAGTGCAATGCTTGCCGACACACAGTGCGTACTCGAAATTGATGAACTGTACCGAGGTGAAGTAGAGCAGGGCGTAAACGATTATTATACTCACCAAGGTATGCAAGTATTTAATACCGAAAACACGCTTTGGCAAAGTTTATTTGGATTAGTATTTTGGCACGAGCTATTTATAGAGTCGCCTTATCCGCCTTGTAACGAATTTGACATTTATCCGCAGGTATTAAGGCTTGATAACTTTTATGAAGCGCAGAAAACACAAATAAATGATCGTTTAGCACAGTGCCAAACACCTCAAGCATTACTTAATTTAGTATGTAAAAATGCAGCGCAATATTTTGAGCAACCCAATGGTTTATTTAGGTGGCATAATGAGTTACTACAACCGCTAGAAGCACTTATTTTAAATAGCCCTATTAAGGCGTTAATTACTCATTTAACGAAGATGAGTAAGCATTATTCACAGCTAAAAGACGGCTACCCCGACTTAATGGTAATTAATAATGGCCAAGTACATTTTGAAGAGGTAAAAGCCCCAGGCGATAAACTAAGGCGCAACCAACTAACCACCATCGATAACTTAAAAAATGTGGGCTTTGAAGTACATATTGCTGCGGTTAAATGGTTTGTAGACCCTAACCGTGTTTACAGTGTGGTCGATATAGAAACCACTGGCGGTTTGAAAGGCGGCAACCGCATTACCGAAATTGGCCTTATAAAAGTGCAGCACGGAAAAGTAATTGATAGCTGGACTACCTTAATTAATCCACAGCGACATATACCAGGCTTCATAACATCTTTAACTGGTATTAGTGACAGTATGGTTTATAACGCTCCTGTATTTGCCGAAATAGTACAGCCGTTGTTAGATAAGCTCACAGGCACTATTTTTGTAGCCCATAACGTTAATTTTGACTATGGTTTTATTAAAAAAGAATGCGAGATGGCAGGGCACTTTTTTAAAATGCCAAAAATGTGTACTGTGGTTGAATCGCGCAAAGCGTTTAAAGGACTGAAGTCGTATTCACTGGGTAATCTCTCATCACACTTTAATTTAAATTTAACCAGCCATCACCGCGCCCTTGCCGATGCAACCGCCACAGCTGAGTTATTGTTACTTATTCAGCAATCTCAAACCAACGAATAAACAGCAAGCCTTGACGTAAAAAGTAGTATGAACTTTTAAGCACTTAGCTGGTTTAACTAAGTGCTTTTTTTTGTGGTAAAAGGCAGTAACAAGCATAGTCCTACAATTACAAAAAGTGCGGCTAGCGCGTATTGACCTTTGTGGATTGAAATTCGTTCAATTTAGGGGGGATTTAATCGCGGCGCGAGGTTTGTAATCGAGTGGGCTCGGTAACGGCTCCTGCGTTACTCTAATGGCTCGCATCCCTGTAATAATCAGTAAAAACAAAAGGGCAGCGCATGTTTGGTATTTATTATGTTGCGTTATCGCCTATTTATGGGAATAACCACATAGGCTCTGCCTTGCCTAAAAATCCACCATAAAAGGTCAACTCGCCTTAGATGGCGTTGCACTACTCTTAGTTTATGTATTGAATAAGAATTAATTCGCAGCCAGTTTTTTTTCAAAATCATCTTTAACTATTTCGAGTGCTTTAAGAATGTCTTCTGGAGCAATATCATGTTGCTCCAGAATCATGATCAAATCGACTGCAAGTTTAATATGTTCAGGCGCTTGATTTAGTGAATTGCTCATTTAGGTCTTTCTTTTTTGAAATTTGGTTAATAGCGACATTAATTGCCGTTTGAACGCGTTCTTCCATATGTAAACGCTCAGTTTGTGGTAAGTAAAATGCCATATCTACATCATAACGAATGTATCGAGGAGGAAGTTGATTTAATATAGTACAGCAAAAATCTGCCATTACATCTTCGTTATATTGCTCGCTAAGTTTAAGTTTTATTATTTCTTCAAGAACAATTTTTTCGTAGTAATTGTGTATGTCGTCATGTAATCGCATATTCCTATCACTCTTTTTTATTCCATGCTGTTGATATTGAGTTTATACCAAGGTTAGTCATAAATCGATAGCAGCTTTGAATTGTTATTCGGTATACGGAAGGTTGTTAATTTTATCTGATTTTTAAAGTGAATAGCTGATATAGCTATGCTTTGATCAGAGCAAAATTGGCAGTTAAACACCATAACAAAAGTGTTTTAACGAAGCTGTTGCTTTTCTACTTGTTGTATTTTATCTTCGGTTGCAGAAATTGCTTTTCTGCATCGTCCTAAGCGAGCATGTGTACTTAATATTTCAAGGTTAAGCTTTTGTGCTTTAGCAGGCGACGCTTTATCCATTTGCATTTTTCGCTCTTCAATCATAAGCACTAAACGACGTTCAAACTCATGGTTTTGTTTTAATTCGTCGTAAAGTTCGTGCGACGACTGCATGATTTTTTGTACAGCTTGTTTGTAAACCGCTTGTTTTGGGCGTGGTTTATAGTGGCTTTTGTTTTCTTTAACCCAAATAGGCGTTGATTTAATGACGTTAAAAATTGCTTGCACTTGAGTTGCTATACGCTCAAGTGCATAGGTATAAGCGTGGCGATGCTCGCTTGGCGGTAACCTTGATACTTCGTCTTCTATTTCAATTACATAGTCTGCTAAGTTCATACTTTTTGTACTAAAAACGGCGCGATCAAATAAGCTAGGTTGCGCTTGCATGTAACGGTTTTTAGAAAAAAGTTTAGCTTTATCAAATTGCTCGGCTTGCTGTTTTAGCGTTGCAATTTGATGACGTAGTTTATCTAAAGCCATTGAATGCATATTAAAAATAAGCCTCGTAAATTAGTTTTAGCGCTAAAAGTATAACCATGGTATTAAAAACTGGACGAATAAATTTACTACCAAAACGTATCGCTGAATGCGCGCCAAACCATGCACCTAGCATGATAAAAAAGCCCATTGTTATGCCAAGTAAAAAGTTTACATGGCCCAAAGCAACAAAGGTGATCAATGATACAAAGTTAGAAACAAAGTTCATTGAACGCGCTAAACCACAATTGAGTAGCAGGTTCATTTTGTAAAGCATGCCATTCGAGGCAGTCCAAAAAGTACCCGTGCCAGGCCCTGCTAAACCATCAAAAAAACCTAATGCTAAACCCTGTAGCCATTGTTTTATTTTCATTGCTTTGTTTAGTTTAGGGAGCTCATCCCCTTCGGTGGTACTTAAATTACCAAATAAGCTATAAGCGGCAACCAAAATAATAATAATCGGGAGTAGCTTATTTAAAAAATCAATACTTAAATGATCAACAATAACAGTCCCTAGGAGTGCGCCTATTGCGGTAGCAATAATAGAGGCAGCCCAAAACTTTGGACTAAATAAGTTTTTTTTGTAATAGGTATAACTTGCCGTTAAAGAACCAAAGCTGGCAGCGAGTTTATTGGTCCCAAGTGTTAAATGTGGAGGTAGGCCAGCGGTTAATAAAGCGGGCACAGTTAACATGCCACCGCCGCCGGCGATAGCGTCTATAAAACCTGCGGCAAGTGCAACAGCACATAAAACAGCCCAGGTTGTTGGATCGAGTGCAAGTTCAAACATTAATAATCTATTTGTCTTTTAAAAGGTGGTAGGGTGTCGAGCATGGCTTTGCCGTATCGCTTGGTAACTAAGCGCCTATCGAGAATAGTAATACAGCCTTCATCACTCTCTTTTCGCAGCAGTCTACCACAGCTTTGTACCAATTTCTTTGCGGCGTCGGGCACGGTAATCGTTAAAAATGGATTTCCGCCTTTACTTTGTACAAATTCTGCTTGTGCTTCTTCTATTGGGGAAGTCGGTACTGCAAACGGTATTTTGGTAATTATTAGGTTCTCTAAATATTTCCCAGGTAAATCAAGCCCTTCTGAAAGGCTCTGTGTCCCGAATAAAATACTGCCTTTGCCTTCGTCTATATTTTTAGTGTGTGCTTTTAGTAAAGCTTCTCGCGACATCTCACCTTGAACTAATAAGTTAAAACCTTTTGTTCTAAGAAACTTTGTTACGTGGTCCATTTGCCAGTAGGAAGCAAACAATACAAGGTTTGCTTTTTTATCATTTAGGTACTCTGGTAATGTTTGAGCTAAATGGTCGCTAAAGTCTTTATCAGTTGGTTCTACTTTCGATACTGGGATACGTAAAGTGGCTTGTTTTGGGTAATCAAAAGGAGAGGGTGCTTTAATAAATTTAACGCCTTCTTCTTTAGCAAGTCCGGTTTCGTAAGCAAAGTGATCGAACGAGCCGAGTGCACTTAATGTAGCAGAGCACAAAACAGCGCCCGCGCATTCTCGCCATAACTTATCTTTTAAATAATAACCGACTTCAATAGGGCAGTCGCTTAATAGATGATCGTGGTGATTTTTGTATTCAAGGCGTTTTATCCACCTCGCATGAGGCGTACCTTCACCTTTTTTAGCGTAACTAAACCAGAGTTTGTTTAGTTGCTCTAGCCGATTAATATATTGCCCGCTTTCACCTAATATTGGATCGGCAACGTACGGTTTTATATCGCCGTCGCTTACATCTTGCGTAAGGGTGTCGTGCATTTTGTTCAAGCAGCGCAGGGCATCTTGTGTGGCTTCACTTATGTCTTTCGCTTTACTATGCAGCGACTCTGGAATTTCACCGTGCTCAAAGCGGTAAGTATCATCTTTTGAGTATTCAAAGTCGGCATTATCAAGAATATCACGCACTACTTTTAAATCTTTATTAGCGTCATTAATACTGTCGCAAAGTTTAAAATTTTGCCCTATTGCTTTTTGGCCTACTAAAATTTTAGCCATTTTTCCACTAAACTTAGTGAGCTTATCAAGCCACTCTATGGTGCCTTTTATTGTGGCAGCAGCAGATGAAAAATCGCGAGTTATATGTGCTAAATGGTGCGCTTCATCAATAACGTAAATGGTGTTGTCGGGCTCTGGTAAAATTTTACCGCCACCCAAATCTAAATCAGCAAGTAGTAATGAGTGATTAATTACCAGTACGTCCATTTGCATCAATTGATTACGAGCAAGCTGAAACGGACATGTTTGATGGGCCTTCATTTGGCGCTGACACGAATGTTTATCGCAGGCTATTAAATTCCACACTCTGTCGGGAACTGTATCAGCCCAGCTGTCTCTATCGCCTTGCCATTTTTTATTTACATACGCGTTGTATAGCTCATTTAAGCATTTGGTTTCCATTGCGCTTAAGGGTGAAGTAAGCGTTGGCATAAAGTCCATCTGTGTTTGGCTATCACCATTTACAGCATTGTGTAGTTTGTGGGCGCAAATATAACGATGACGACCTTTTACTAAATCAAATTTGAAGTCGAGCCCTGAATGCTTTTTAAAGAACGGGAGCTCTTTTGCTATTAATTGCTCTTGAAGTGCAACGGTTGCAGTCGAAATAACCAGTTTCTTTTTTTGTGCCAAGGCCAGTGGCAATGCCCCTAAACAGTAGGCAAGAGACTTACCTGTACCGGTGCCTGCTTCAATAACACATATACGTTGTTTTTTGTGATAGTCGCCTGCAAGGGTTTTTGCTATTTCGGCAACAAGGTAGTTTTGGCTACTTCGCGGGCGGTAATCAGTTAGGTTATTAGCCACATGCTGGTGTACTTGCCTAATTGTTTTTTTTAGTGAGTCAGAAAGCATGGGATGATTTACCTAAAGTATGTATATAATTACAGTGTATATATTAAGTGGGATCGTACATTGACACAAGCAATCTATCAGGGCTTTATTTTATCAAGGCAACAATACTCGTCAAAAAGTAGACGAGGGATCACCTTGTGTTATTGGCTCGTATCAGAGCAAGGTCCTATTAAAGTGCTCGTTGAGGATCAACAAGCTGTGTTTTTTATCCCTCAAGAAAAACATGACTTTGCCAAAGCTGCATTAAATAAGGCAAACCTAAGCGCCAATTTTAAAGTAGTAGACATGCAACATTTTAGTGGAGCTGCATGTATAGGATGTTATTTTAATGATGTAAGTACCCTTTATAAAGCACGTACACTCCTTGAGCCGCACTTAAGTATATACGAAGCCGATATACGCCACAGCGATCGTTTTTTAATGGAACGTTTTATTAAAGGCGGCGTATGGGTTACAGGGGATGTGTCTCAAAAAAATGGTTTTATTTTAATTAATAATGCCAAATTAAAAGCGAGCCCTGAATATACACCCACGCTGACATCGCTCTCATTAGATATTGAGTGCAATGGTGAAGGCGTATTGTTTTCGGTTGGACTAGTAGGAAATGGCCTTGATACCGTTTTGATGATTGGTGAGCCTCAACAGCATAATCAGCCATTTAATATAGATTGGTGCTTTGACGAGATTAATCTACTACAAAAGCTACAGCAGTATATCAATAATAATGATCCTGACATTATTGTTGGTTGGAATGTCATTGAATTTGATTTTAGCGTTCTTAACACGAGAGCGGAGGCGCTGGGAATAACGCTTAATTTTGGCAGAGAGCAGCAATCTTTAAATATAACAACAGGGCACTATACGCGTCTGTCGTTACCGGGGCGAAGTGTTATAGATGGCATTGATACCTTAAAAAATGCCACTTATCACTTTGACAATTACTCACTTGCGAACATTTCTCACAAGGTACTTGGCGAGTCTAAGTTAATTCAGGCGAATAATCGTTTAAGCGAAATTATTCGCCAATTTAACGAAGATAAATTGAGTTTAGCCGCCTATAACCGACAAGACTGCATTCTCGTTAATCGGATTTTTACTCAGTTACAACTTTTTGAATTTGCAATAGTGAGGACTCAACTAACAGGGCTTGAGCTTGAACGAATGGGGGGCTCTGTTGCAGCATTTACTAACTTATATTTGCCATTACTACATCGCAGCGGGTATGTTGCGCCAAATTTAGGCGATCACGGTTTGTCGTTTGAAAGCCCCGGTGGGTATGTAATGGAGTCAGTGCCTGGGCTTTATAAAAATATACTTGTTTTAGATTTTAAAAGCCTATATCCCTCAATCATGCGCACATTTTGTATTGACCCTCTTGGGCTCATTAAAGGATTAGATTCACCTGAAAATGCAATTGAAGGGTTTAATGAAGCCGTTTTCTCACGAAATGAACACCACTTGCCAAAGTTAATTAAGCACTTAACACATACCCGTCAGAAGGCAAAAGACACTGAACAGCCAATGCTTTCACAAGCGATAAAAATTATAATGAACAGCTTATATGGCGTACTTGGCTCTAAAGGCTGCCGATTTTACGATCCCCGACTTTCAAGTTCGATAACATTACGCGGGCATGAAATTATGCAAACAACCCGTAAGTGGATAGAAAAGTTAGGTTATGACGTGATTTATGGCGATACCGATTCTATTTTTGTAAAGGTTGATGATCAGCTAACGGCTTTGAGTTGCAATCAAATAGGTAAAGATTTAACACTCTACATTAATAATACGTGGAGTCATGATATTAAAGAACGTTTTGGGCTTACTAGCTATTTGGAAATTGAGTTTGAAACCCATTACAGCCCATTTTTTATGCCCACAATTAGAGGTAAAAAAACAGGTTCAAAAAAACGCTATGTAGGCCAAATCATTAAAAACAGTATGCCTAAACTTATCTTCAAAGGTATGGAAACGGTACGCAGTGATTGGACCGAACTTGCTCAAGAGTTTCAAACCGAGCTATTTAAAACTCTTTTTAGCGACAGCTTTAACATAGAGCAACTGCATGTAATTATAGATAGTTATACAAAAAAACTACATACAGGGGCGTTTGATAATAAATTGATATACCGAAAACGCTTAGGACAAAACTTAAGTGATTACATCAAAAATATTCCTCCACATGTTCAAGCAATAAAAAAACATAAAGTTAACAACCCTGATTTCGAAGTAAGACGAGGGCAAATAATTGAATACGTTTACACACTAACAGGTGCAGAAATCTATAATACATTTAACAAGTTCAACTATGAGATCTATGTTCGCAAACAACTAGAGCCAATTGCAGAAATGATCACGAGTTCAATCGATGATTCACATGTGCAAAAAGAGTTATTTTATTGATATTAAAGGTTATATTTTATTTTTTTTTAAAGATTAAAGAAATAATTACTTTATTTTTTTTTAGATAGTACTTAATTACTCTGCCTAAATATGAATATTTTTATATATTTTATTGAACTTTTATTACAAACTTTCACAAATAAATAAGCTATTGTTATTAATGGTTTTTATTTTTTAATAATTATGGTTATTAAATTGATGATAATGATTTCTTTATTAAATCAGCGACTTAAGAACCAGTGTAAGTAGGCAAAATAAAAGCCTTTTGTTATTTTTACTGGACGAAAGTTAATAATGTGTTGACCTCATTGTTTCACTAGTACTATCATTCATCACTCAATGAGGTCCTACTATACCTAAATAAGGGTATTTTTTGTTTTAATAAATAGGGTTTTATTGCGAACTAATTTAAAAAATTTAGTATAAATAATAAATAAGTATTCTAGGGAGAATTAAATGATAAACAATAAAATTTCAAAGGCAGTTCGCTTAGCGATTGCTTTTGGTGCAGCATCAACAGCAGCATTTTCTGCAAGTTCAATTGCTGCTGAAGAAGGTGTTGAAAAAGTAGAGCGAATTCAGGTAACAGGTTCACGTATTAAACGTGTTGATATGGAAGGTCCAAGTCCAGTTCAAGTTTTTAATAAACTTACAATTGAAGCTTCAGGTACAGAGACTATTGCTGATTTCTTAATTAAATCGAATATCGCTGGTCCAGGTATTGATACAGCTGATGATACGCTAGCTCAAGGTGGTGGTGAAGCAAGCTTTGCAACTAAAGGCCTAGGTGCGGCTTATACAATTTTCTTAGTGAATGGTAATCGTTTACCAGGTACACCAACGGGTGGTAGCGCTAGTCCAGATATCAACCAAATCCCAATCGCTGCAGTAGAGCGCATAGAGTATTTATCTGATGGCGCATCGGCTATCTACGGTGCAGATGCTGTTGCCGGTGTTATTAATATCATAACGAAAAAAGATTTTGAAGGTCTAAACGTTTCAGCTCAATACGGTCAATCTGCTGAAGGCGATGCCGGAACTACATCACTACAGATGGTGACTGGTATTTCTTCTGACCGTGGTAACGTTATGTTTTCAGCTGATTTTTACAAGCGTGAATCTGTTAAAGCAACAGACCGCCCTCTAATCGGTAGTGCTATAGCACCGAACGGTACTGATAGCCGCAGCCCAACTGGTTTTCCAGGCACATGGATTGAAAAAGATTTCTCAGAATCTTTTCCTGTAGCTGGCTGTCCTGAAGGCAATATCCGCCCTACTACAATCGTTGATAGCGGAACAGAATGTTCTTATGACTTTGCTGCGCTTTATCAAGCATTTCCTTACATAGAAAAATTCAATATATTCACTCGTGGCGAATACAATGTATCAGATGATTTAAGCGTCTGGGCAGAGGGTCGTACTAGCAGAACTCAAACAGAAGTTAGAAATGGAGCTGCACCAGCGCCATTCACACTGGTTGGTGCTGATAACGAAGAAAATCCTTACGGACGTGATATGTATATCATTCGCCGTACAGTTGAAGCAGGTCCTCGTGCGAGAGATCAAGTTAACTCAACAACTGGTTTTGCTACTGGTCTAGAGTACTCATTAACTGATGATATTTACGTAGATGCTAAGTACCAAAAGAGCTGGGCACGCCAATCTAGCGTTGGTGTAGGTGGTCAAATATCTAAAAAAGCGCTAACTGCTGCAATTGCTGCTGGCGATATTAAGTTAACTAGCGCTAATTCATTTGAAGATTTTGAAGCTATCTCAGTTGCTACACATCGCCAAGGTGAATTTGAAGAGCAAATAATGAACCTTGGTATTTCAGGAACATTACCTTTTGAACTTGGTGATGAAGCTGTAGGTTTCGCACTTGGTGCAGAAGTACGTGAAGAACAATATTTTGATGTAACAGATATTGCACAACAGTCGCAAGATATAGCTGGTGGTGCGGCGTCTAATGGACGAGGAAGTAAAGATACTGACTCATTCTATTTAGAACTAAACGCACGTCCAATTGAAATGGTTGAAATTTCTGCTGCTGTTCGTAGTGACTCTATTAAAACAACCCTTTCTGACTTGGGTTCTGAGACTACTTACAAATTAGCAATTGCAGTAAGACCAACTGACACATTATTAATTCGTACTTCATATGGTACGGGCTTTAAAGCACCTACATTAGGTAACCTATACCTAGATGAAAGTTTTGGTGTTGTAAAAGCAATTGACACTAAAGCATGTGCTGCTGATGCGGGTCAGTGTTCAACACGAGAAATACGTTCATTAAGTGGTGGTAACCCAGATCTCAAGCCAGAAACTTCGAAAAGCTATGGTTTAGGTTTTGCTTGGGACGTTGATTTTGTAGAAGGTTTGTCTGTAACAGCTGATTATTGGAATTTTGAAGTTTCAGATAAAATCGGATCTTTAGGTGTTCAAGAAATCCTAAATAACGAAAGCGATTACCCTGAACTAGTAAATCGAATTGGTGGACGAATTGCGCATCCTGATGCTTTTGTCAAATCAAACTTACAAAATCTAGCTGAGCAAAGTGGTTCAGGTATTGATTATAATGTTAATTACACATTTGATACATCATTAGGTACTGTTATTGCAGGTGTTAGAGCATCTCAGCTGTTAAGTTCTGAAGAGCAAACATCAGCAATTCAACCTTTGTGTGAAGAAAAAGGAACTACTTCAGAAGCTGAATGGTCTTCTAGTTTCTACACTAGTATTACTAGCGATAACTGGGGTGCGAATGTAAACGTACGCTATGTAGGTGAAACAGTAGACCATGAAGGTGGTTTAACATCAGGTACTTGTGATTTTGCTAAACCTGAGACTCGCCTAGCAGTTGATAGTTATACACAGGTTGATTTATCTGGTCACTACTATATTACTGAATCAGTTAAATTTTCAGCAGGTGTGAGAAATTTATTTGATGAAGAGCCTCCTTTCTCAACGGTAGCTGGTGGTGGTTGGCCTTGGTACGACCAGTCACTATATGACAACATGGGTCGCTTTTATTACACAAAAATTGAATTATCTTTTTAATAACTAGTTCAATTGTTTCGTACTAAAAGTACGTAACAGCGATTAATATAGGCCAGTTGCTTTTGCATCTGGCCTTTTTTATGTATTTTACTCATCCCTGACATGTATGCATTGAGGACTAAATATGAAAGGTTTAAGAGTAAATAACTTAAAAAAATCTTTTTGAAAAGAGGCGTATATTTAATTTGTATAAAAACGATAATCCAGCCACTTTTAGATACAAATAACCTGAATCTTTTTTAATAAAAATCAACTAAATACTTGTTCCAAAAACTGTTATCTTAAATAATTAAGGGGGAGGTATGATTAATTTAGCTTGTTATTTAAGGTGTTGATGGCTTTTATAATATATTTATACATCGATAAAAAAGAAAAATGCAGTAATAAGGAAACCATGATCTGTTTTTATGGCTTCATACATCATTTAGTCATCAATCATCTCGGTAAAATTGTCCCATTGAAAGTATAAAAATATGAATTGATCTATATTGGATCTAACCATTCTTTGCTAAAATCTTCTTATTAAAACCTAATTGTTTTCCCATGAGCTATAAACTAAGACCTTACCAGCAAGAAGCGGTAGAGCGCAGCGTTTTGCATTTTAGAAAAACCAATGAGCCCGCTGTTATTGTATTGCCTACTGGTGCCGGTAAGAGTTTAGTTATTGCTGAACTTGCCCGCATTGCTAAACAAAAAATATTAGTACTTGCTCACGTAAAAGAATTAGTTGAGCAAAACGCACAAAAGTACAAAAGCTTTAATTTAGAGGCGAGTATATTTTCAGCAGGTTTGAAAGAAAAATCGCTTACTCATCAAGTTACCTTTGCTAGTGTGCAATCGTTATCTCGCAATTTAGATAAATTGAATGAGCATTATTCTTTACTTATTATTGATGAGTGCCACAGAGTAAACGGCGATAAAAAAAGCCAATACGGTAAAGTGATTAATACGTTAAAAATACATAACCCTGAACTGAAAGTACTGGGTTTAACCGCAACGCCTTTTCGATTAGGTATGGGCTGGATTTACCATCATCATTATCATGGCTTTGTGCGTGGCAATAGCGAGAGTCCTTTTAAAAACTGTATTTTTGAATTGCCTTTAAGGTACATGATCAAAAATAATTACCTTACCTCCCCTAATGAAGTGGATGCTGCTATTAGCCATTATGATTTTTCTGCTTTGAATGCAAATGCATCTGGGCAATATACGACCGATGACATGAATGCGCTTTTAAAAAAGAGTACCCGTGCAACGAAAGCTATTTTACAGCAAGTAATTCAATACAGTGAAGAGCGTGAAGGTGTTATGGTTTTTGCAGCCACGGTAATGCATGCTCAGGAAATATTAAACTATTTGCCAGCTCATCAAAGTGCACTTATAACAGGTGATACGCCAAACACTGAGCGCGATAAAATCATTAAGCAATTTAAAGCTAAGCAATTAAAGTATCTAGTTAATATATCGGTACTAACAACCGGCTTTGATGCGCCTCACGTCGATTTTATTGCTATTTTAAGACCAACGGAATCTGTAAGTTTATATCAGCAAATAGTCGGACGAGGGTTAAGATTGTCGGATTCAAAGAAAGATTGTTTAGTTATTGACTACGCTGGTAACGGTTTTGATTTATTTTACCCTGAAGTAGGTGATAAAAAAGGTGATAGCGATAATGAACCCGTTCAGGTAGTTTGCCCTGGATGTGGTTTTGCGAATATATTTTGGGGTAAAACTGATTCAGCAGGAAAAGTAATCGAACACTTTGGTAGGCGCTGTAAAGGTTTATTAGAAGACGATGAGGGGCACAAAGCACAGTGTGATTATCGCTTTAGATTTAAAGAGTGCGAGCAGTGCGGCGCTGAAAATGACATTGCAGCACGAAAGTGCCACGATTGCGGTGCAGTAATGGCTGATCCTGATGACAAACTAAGAAATGCGCTTAATTTAAAAGATGCATTGGTATTAAGGTGCAGCGGGCTTAGTATTTCCTTACTAAAAGATGAAATGATTAAAGTTACGTATTTTGATGAAGATGGCGCAAGTTGCGACGAGATATATAATCTTGCTAATAAAGGTGCGCAATATATTTTTAATAAACAGTTTGGTAAACGAGTGGGACATGGACAAACGCCAGTAGATTTTAAATCGGCGCAGCAGGTTTTTGATGCACAATTTGATTTAGTGTCACCTGATTTTGTTATTGCTCGTAAAAGTAAAAAATATGGTTGGAAAGTCGCAGATAAGTTATTTGACTATAAAGGGATTTTTAGAAAAGCGAATCAGTTAAGCCGTTAAGCTTAACTGATGAAGATTTTAGACTAACAGCGTTTAAGCCTCTTCACTGTCCATTAATCCCCAGCCATCGCCATAGCCGTTAGAGCTATTGGCAATGCTTTCAATGTATTGCTCAGCTTGACCAAGTAATGTGTGCTCAGGCACCATTTGAACTTGAGCAATCACTTCCCAAACACCCGTTTCGGTGCATTTTTCAATTTTAGCATTTTGTACTAAGGCATCAGTGACGATTTCCTTTGCAAACTTTTCTGCATCAGCTTGTTGTTCAAATAAAATATAAAAATCAACTTGGTGCATTTTATTTAAATCGATGCCTTCAGCGGCTATTTCGGCTAAAAGTTGGCCGTTATCATCATCAGGAAATTGCATTAAAAAACTCATTAAATTATTTTGTGCTTGTTATCGCTATTGTAACCAAAATAAACGCATAAGGCGTACTAATTTTAATATTTGAATTAATGCTGGGCTCATTATTACTATGATAATATGCGAGCTGAAATCAACGATATTTTAAAAATATAAAGCAAAGGATATTTACTTGTTCAATCAGTTTTTACGTTGTATGTGTGTCTTATTCATTTTTTTTAATACGCAGGCTTTTTCTTCTGAGAAAGTGATTGAAGATTATGAAATAAAAGGGCTTGGTGGCGAGCTAGAAAATAACGTTGCTCTTTATTTAAAACAACTCATTGGTGAAAAACCAACACGTACACTGCGCCGCTATGCTAAAAAACAAGTTGAAAACAGTATAAAAGCGCTAGGTTATTACAGCCCTGTTGTTGAGGTTGATTTTGACAAAAACGACAGCGACTTAATTGTTAAAGTTGAACGAGGCCCTGCAACCCGAATTGAGTCAATTAACGTTGCTTTAAAGGGTGATGGTAAAAATGATGAAGCTCTTCAAGCATTAGTAAAAAACATCAATATTAAACAAGGTGATGTCTTAAATCATGGTATTTACGATTCAGCCCATAAAAAAATAGAGTCGATGTTATTAGAATTAGGTTATTTTGATGCAAAATGGCCAGCAAGAAAACTAGAAGTGTCGCTTAAAAAAAATAGCGCAGCTATTACGTTTTTAATTGATACCGGTGTGCGCTATCAGTTTGGTAATGTTGATATAGCGAATAAAACACCGGCTGCAAAATATATTCGATCTTTAGCGCCTTTCTCTGTGGGCCAGTCCTATAAATCAACGCTTATTGCCGATTACAATCTTGATTTATCAAGTACCCCTTACTTTGCAAGTGTGCGTGTATACGCTGATATTGCAGCACGTAAAAATAGCCAAGTGCCAATTAAGGTCGATGTTTTACACAAACCAGCAAATAGTTATGAAATTGGTGGTGGGTATAGCACCGATTTAGGCCCCAAAGTACGTTTTAAATGGTCTAAACCATGGATAACAGAAAATGGGCATTACCTCGAAAGCAATCTAAATGTGTCACAAAAGCAGCAAGACATTTCAATGGCCTACACAGTACCTATTGATGATCCTAATGATGACTTATGGCGCTTCTCGGTCGGTTACAAATTAGAAGATGAACTGACAAACGACACTTATAGCAAAATACTAACAGGGCAAGTTCAACGCCAATGGTTGACTGAAAACAAGTGGGTAAGAACTGCATTTTTACGCCGCGACCAAGAAACCTATCGAATAGGGGATGAAGTAGAAAAAACCACTGAAATGTTAATGCCGGGTATTAGTTATGCACGTAAAAAATCGAAAGGGGGAACTACGCCTTATTGGGGAGAGCAGTGGTTGGTATCTGCTGAATTCGCTCTAGATGACATGCTCTCGAGTACTAATTTAATAAGAGTGCAATTACAGCATGCTTGGTTAAGGACGTATTTAGATCGCCATTTAGTTTTTTTAAAAGGCAATGTGGGAGCCATGCTTGTTGATGATATAAGCAACGTACCATTTTCACTGCGCTTTTACGCCGGTGGTGATCAAAGTGTTCGAGGCTTTGCGTACCAGTCTATTTCACCAGAAAACGACGAAGGCGAATTGATTGGGGGTAAGTATTTACTATCGGGTACTGTTGAATATAATTACCAGTTTGCTCAAAATTGGCGAGCTGCTTTGTTTGTAGATGGTGGTACGGCAACAAATGATTTTTCAGACCAATTCGAAGTGGGTGCTGGGTTTGGCTTTCGCTATTTAACACCTGTGGGCCCTGTCAGAATCGACCATGCATGGGGCGTAACTAAAGACAGTAAAAGTACGCGTTTGAGTATTACTATAGGGCCTGAAATTTAATGTCAGTATTTAAAAAAGTAACCGCAGTCGCAAGTGCCATATTAGTGAGCCTTTTAGTTATATTATTTTGTTTATTATTTACCGCGCCGGGTAATCAGTTTATAGCTTACAGTGCTAATAAAGCAGTGGATGGTTTGAACATAGATATAAAAAATGGGCGTTTTTTATATAACGATACGTTTAACGTACGATTTAAGAACGATGGACTTGATTTTAATGCTCAGCAATTAAAGCTCAATTTATTTTGGTGGCAGTGCGATGGTATTTGTATAGATAACTTCAGCGCTAAATCTATAGATTTAACGTTACTAAACACCACAGAGTCACAAGAGCAAATCCCTGCACAGACACTTGAAAAAATCAGCTTACCTTTTAATATTGCTGTAAAAAACATTGCGATAAATAAATTCACTCTAGAGCATCCAAGTGCAAAAGTAAGCGTTAATAACTTTAAACTCTCAGCAAGAGCAGACGATTCAAAGCTAACAGTTAAAAGCCTGAATATCCCCAGTATACTGGTTGCATTAAAAGAGCAAGACGCTAAAGCACAAACTGCGCAAAATACTCAAGCGCCCATAACGCAGCTACCAGCATTGCCTAATATAGAATTTACTTCACCACTTGACTTAGTCATTGAAGAGTTTGAAATAGCTAAAGTCACGATAGAGCAAGACGAAATTCAGTATGTGATTGAGAGCATAGCGCTGCAATTAAGTGTGGAAGATGCAATTGTTAATTTAGAGTCATTATCAGCAAAGTATGAACAGTGGCAGCTTAATACGCATCTTAACGCAGAGCTTGCAGGGAACTTGCCCGTAAAAGGGAATGTTGTTTTACAAAGTGAAGAGCACCAAGCCAACTTGCAGTTGAGTGGTGATTTATCAAACTTAAACCTAAATTTAGAAACGCAGGGACAATACCCGCTCAATGTAACGGCAACAGCAAATTTAAAGCAAAAAAACTATCCGTTTGAGTTAAATGGCAAAATTAAACAGTGGCTTATTGATGCACAAAGTAATGAGCTTAAAGTGCAAAATGTTAGTCTTAATGCACAAGGTAATGCCGACGACTATCAGCTTACATTGCAGGCGAGTAGCCAACTAGGTGCGTACCCAGCGGTTGACTTAAATACCCAATTAAAAGGCAGTCTCAGCAAAGCAGCCTTACAAGCGCTAAGTATTAAAGCGAACGAAAGCAGTGCCACTATAAACGCTAATATTGATTGGCAAAAAGGCATACAGGCTAACTTTAATGGCACGCTTGCTAACTTAAAAGCGCAGTACTTAACTGATGCCATCACCAGTGATATTTCAGGTCAGTTTAAAGGCTCGTTTAATGCCGCTGACGATAAATGGCAGCTACAAATGAATAATACAACGTTAAGCGGATTACTTAATGACGTACCGTTAGAGTTCGCTTCAAACTTTAAGCTAGACAATACGTTAAAAGCTAATATTGATAGCTTTTATTTAACTAGCGGCATCAATGAGTTAGCATTAACCGGACACGTTGACGACACTTGGCAGGTTGATGGCAAAGTAATGCTAAAAAGTGATGGTGAGGCTAATTTGCCATTTATTGCTAATGGCAATGCTGATTTAAAAGTGAGAGGGGATAGGCTTACTCCATCCGTTGACTTGGCGTTAATGCTAGAGAGCTTTATTTTTAATGAAATTAATATAAATAAACTGTCACTAAAAGGGCATTTAGATACCGCAGCCGATTGGCAAACCGATGTTGCGGTAAGTGTTGGCTCGGCACTTGTGGTCGAACAGCAAATTAACAGCGTAAAAATTGATATTAGTGGCGACAAAACAGATCACCAAGTTACCGCATCAGTAGATGCAGAAAAAGGCGCTGTAGAGTTTGAAGTTAACGGAAAAATGAATAGCAGCGTATGGAATGGTGAAATAAGCAATATAACGTTGAGTGATAATAAATTAATTTTTAGCAACACAAAAAAAATTGCCTTAATGGTAAACACACAAAATAATGATTTTGATGTAAGTGCGCATTGTTGGCAATCGGCGAAAAGTAAATTGTGCATAGATACTTTATTGCAAACGAATACACTTGGGCAGCTTAGTGCAAAGCTAAGTAACTTATCACTTGAAGAACTCAAGCACTTATTGCCCAATAATATTCGCACACAAGGCGACGTAAAGGGTGACTTTGCTGCAAATTGGCAGTCAGGTGCGCTTAAAACATTACGCGCTAACTTAAATGCCAGTGAATTAACCGCAATTCTCACCTCAGAAGAAGACCGCTTTAAATTGCCAATAGAGACATTACACATCAGTGCGTTTTCAGATTCGCAAATAGGCAAGTTTGAGGCTAATTTAGAATCCAGTGTACTGGGTAAAATTACCACGCAAATAAATATCGATGATATACAAAATAAACAAAGTCTAAAGGGGAATGTGAATATAGATAAGGTTTTATTATCAGACATACAACCTTTCTTAGAAACACTTGAACAGATAAAGGGCGCTATCAGCGGGCAAGTGGCCTTAACCGGTACGTTAAAGGATCCTCTTTTAGATGGCGAACTGAATATTGAAGACATTAATTTAGCAGGTGAACAGCTGCCTATTGCTCTTGAAAAGTCGAATGTAAATATCTTATTTAACAAAACAACAGCAACAGTTAAAGGCAATTTAAACGACCCTCAAGGTGGCAAAATTAAGTTAAGTGGTGATGTTGATTGGCAAGGCGAACAGCCTATCGTTAACGTATCTGTATTAGGTGAGCAATTTTTTGTACGTGCGCAGCAAGGTGTTGTGTTTAAAGTATCACCAGATTTAAAAATAGGCTTAGCCAATAACGCATTAAAGCTTGTTGGTGAAGTGATTGTACCCTATGGCCGTATAGAGATTGAAGAGCTGCCAGAGGGGGCGGTACAAGTGAGTGATGATGAAATTATAGTGGATCAAAAATCAGCAGCAACTAAAAAGATGCCTTTTGATTACGATGTTGACTTAAAACTTATTTTAAAAAATGATGTGAAAGTAGAGTCCTTTGGTTTGGCATCAAGAGTCGCTGGAGATTTAGCAATTAAAATGAGCCAGGGAGCGCCCACGATTGCAACTGGTGAGCTTAATTTAATTGAAGGGACTTACTTAGCATTTGGACAAGATTTAATAATAAGGACAGGTCAAATTGGCTTTAGTGGCTCTATAGAGCAGCCATACTTAAATATTAAAGCTATTCGTAATCCAGAAAATACTGCAAATGATGTTATTGCAGGCGTTACCCTTACAGGTACTATAAAGCAGCCAACACTTAAAATATTTTCTGAGCCTGCAATGGATCAAGCTCAAGCACTTGCGTATTTACTTAATGGGCAACCACTAGGAGAAGGTGACAGCTCAAGCGACGCTATGCTTACACAACTGCTACTTTCTCAAGGTGTGAGCCGAAGTGAGGGGGTGGTTTCTAAGGTGGGTGAGACGTTTGGTTTGTCGGATGTGAGCTTAAGCTCTAAGGGTACTGGCGATAACACCAAAGTAGAAATATCAGGTTATGTTGCACCTAGTTTACAAGTAAAATATAGCGTCGGTATTTTTGACTCATTGAGTGAAGTGGCTGTGCGCTATCAATTACTTTCACAGTTATATATAGAGATAACCAGTGGGTTGTATCAAAATGTTGATGTGCTATATAAATTTGACTGGGAATAACTAAAATAATAATTCTAAGGATGTGAGTGATGAAAAAAATGATATTGTCGGTTTTGTTAGCCGCTTTACTAAGTGGTTGCGCTCAAATACATAACAAGGACGTTACTAAACAATCGTTACCTTTAATGAGCGCGAGTGAGGTAGTTGCCAGTGCAACAGATAACGACTGGCGAGTAGTTGACGCGCAAAATATTTTAAAGATAACGCTGCCAACGGGCGATGCGTATATTGAGCTTAATGAACAGCTTGCCCCAAAGCACACTCAAAATATTAAAAAGTTAGCGCGAGAAGGGTTCTATAAAAATACTAGCATTTATCGGTTTGTTGAAGGTTTTGTCGCACAAGGTGGCGATAGCTCGAGTAAAAAGTTAATTAAAACGGCAGATAAAACAGTTCCTGCTGAGTTTTATTTAACAACAAATAAACCACTTTTAATTACTGAGCTAAATGGCGACGGATATGCGCCAGTTACCGGTTTTTTAAACGGCTTTGCAGTAGCTCAAAATTCAGCACATACGCAAACATGGCAAGTACACTGCAGTGGTGTGTTTGCAATGGCGCGCGATAACGATATAAATAGTGCGAGCACGGAGTTTTTTGTAACGATAGGGCAAGGGCCGCGTTATCTTGATAAAAATATTACGGTGTTCGGCCGAGTGCTAGAAGGGATAGAGCATTTTAACCGTTTAGCGCGTACACCAATTGAAGGTAAAGCATTTAATCTAATTACGAATATACAAGTGCTTGGCGATGTCCAAAGCGATAAAAGTATCTTTAAAGCAATGAAAACAAATTCACCGGTGTTTAAAGATTTGATCCGTGCTCGTAAAAACCGTAATGAACCTTGGTTTGTTAAAGCACATAACTACGTTGATGTGTGTGGCATGCCGATACCCACTAAGCGCGAAGTTATACCAATCCGCAATAATACTTAATCATTTTGCGGGGCTAAACGTGTCGCTACCTGCGTTAAAAAATTCTCATTTACGACTGCATGGATGCAGAAGGTAGAGCAATGCAGGAGCAATTACCGAGAACAACTAAATAACCTGAACTCTGGATAATAAATCTATCTCTAGCAGCTATTTTCAGCGCTAACTGCGTTGAATTTACTTGCAATAGGCCAGCTATTGACGCGTAAATTCGCCTTGTTTTCACTGAAAATCTTTGGCTAGAGAAAATAAATTTAAATATCACCATGATTCAATATGTTAGTAAATCTCTTAACCAGAGTTCAGGTTAAATAGCAATTTTTTTGCCTAGCTATCAACACGTTTTCCCAGCCTCAAAATAGCTCACTTAATTAAGCGAATTGGTATTAATTAAATATACAAATAGAAAAGGAGCCAAGGCTCCTTTTTCAACACTCATATTCCAGTGTAAAAAACTTACTGACGATTAATTTTAACCGCGAACGGTGTATCGTTATAATGCGTAGAGCGATACGGATTTATATCAAGCCCACCACGGCGGGTATAACGTGCGTAAACCTCTAGCTCTTTAATATTAAGCTGCGTGGTTAAATCGCTATAAATACGCTCTACACATTGTTCATGAAACTCGTTATGCGTTCTGAACGAAATTAAATAACGTAATAGTGACTCTCTGCAAACTTTCTCTCCCGTATACCTAATAATAATGCTGGCCCAATCAGGTTGCGAGGTAATTAAGCAGTTAGATTTTAGTAAGTGGCTATGCAGGGTTTCAGTTACGAGTTCATCACGTTGTGATTTAAGCGAATGCGCGTCAATATGGTAATTATCAATTTCAATATCTAAGTCATCAATACATTCGCCAGGCAGGGGGGTGCATGGTAAGCAATTAAATTCATCAGCCTTATATAAGGTTACTTTTACGGGGCTGTTAACCGCGCTTGATAAGTCATCAATTAAGTGCTGTTTTACTACCTCAATGCTTTCAAATCGGGTTTGGTTAAAGCTATTCAAATAAAGTTTAAACGACTTTGACTCAATAATATGGCTGCTCTGACATTCAAAAATAAAGAGGGCGACAGCCACTTGTGGTTTGCCTTTAGCATTAAGCCATGAAAGCTCGTAACCAGTCCAAATGTCTTGTCCTTTAAACGGGAGTGCGGCTTCATCAATATTTAAAGCATCACGATTTAGCTTGCGTGCAATAGGGAAAAGCAAGCTCGGTGTATACACATCCACATACTCGGTAGATTGGCCTAATACACTGCCTTTTAGATCTGGAGAATTGCTGTAATCTGTCATGTTTGCTCTTAAATAGTTACAATAGGAGCATTATATCTAATTTGAATGAGTTTCACAGTATGTCTGTTGCTATGCAGTTAGCCCAACTTCACACACAATTTAGTGAAAAAACCTTTAAAAAAACCTCAAAATACCCGCTGATTGCTCATGATGAGCAGTGGCCAAGTCCGTGCGAAGTAGGAGAGGTAGACGAGCAAGGAAACATTCAGTGGCAGGGGGCTTTGCAGCAGCCTACGGGGTCACTAAACAATTTAGCCAGTGCACTTGAGCTTGAATTTCCAAAAGAGCTTAGTATTTTATACGGGCATATGTACGGCGGCAGTATTTTAGCCAGTATTGATGGCCACAAAGTGGAATTACTTCAAGCGTGGAATGAAGAAGACTTTAATTTATTACAACAAAATATAACGGGTCACGTTTTAATGAAACGTAAGTTAAAACAGCCAGAAACGGTGTTTATTGGTTTAACAGATCAAGATGATTTGCTGGTAAGTGTTTTGATTCACACCGGTGAAGTGTGTTTAGAGCACGTAGGCAAAAAAACACACCATGTACTGGCACCAAATATTGATGCTTTTTTAAAGTCGCTAGAGGTTTAGAGTCTATTCAACAATCAGCTCGGTGCAGTTAGCACCAAGCTGTTGTTATTCATTGATTTAGTGTGATCACTGAAAATCCCACGATATATTAGATACTAAGCCACAAGGCTCGCACCTAAAATCGAATAACCCAAACCACGGCTCAGGTAATTTCCAATTGCCGTGACAGCTAGGGCATTTTCGCTCAAGCTCAGACGTTTTATCTACACCGCCCACGCGGTATAAATAATAATAGGTCGGTTTTTTGGTTAAAAAGCTAATGCGTTTTGTTATGTCTTTTCCGCGTCTAAATAAGTCGCTTTTAATACTCGATATTTCTTCAAGTGCGGGGAATTCACAACGGGTTGCGCCGTTAATTTGAATTTGATCGCAAGCTTGCCAGTCCTCTTGCCACTTTATAAGTGTTTTGTAATCACCATTGGCAATTGCTGGAATACGAAATAACGGCACAGGTAAAAAGTCATCACCACAATAAAGTGGGCTGCAAGTGTGTACATACGTGGTATATAAAATATAGCTCGATGGTTCTTTACAGCAATCAGCCCCATTGGAGTGAATATCTTGTCCAATTATTTTTACTTTTGGTGCCAGTAGCCCAGCACTGTGTAATTTTTCGATACTGTGCTTAACAAACGGACTATTATTTAACGGATGCATGGCATCTTCCGTCGGGCACATAACACGGGTAATAAAAAAGCCATCCTTTAAAACGGTTGGAAATTCTTCCCCCATTATTTGACCATTAAAACGCAGCGCATTCACTAAGCGATTTATTGCTTGTTCGGCTTGTTCTAAGGTGGTGTCTTGGTAACAATCAAAAGTTAAATCAACAACGAACATGTATAGTCTCAAATTATTTTTGTTCTAGCAGCGCAAGCAATTTATCGAGTTTTTGCTCAATTCTATCTAACTGACTGGTTTTAAGCTCAGTATTATCTGGCTGCTGTGGGTTTCTCATGAAGTTATTAATTGAATCAGGGTTATTTTTATATTGACTTACAGCAGCAATAATCATCGGCATAGGAACCGGTTGTGCCAAACGACTTTTAGTTAATGCTACAGTAGGAGTTTTGCCTTCACCAAGAAGGACTTTAATTGCATCAAATACAACTGAATTCATTAGGTATATAACTCTTTAATAAAATAAATACGCAGCATGTAAATGCTGCGTAGGTGCTATGTTAGCAATAAATAAGGGAGAGGGACATTAAATAAAATTACTTACTTTGACGAAGGCGTACATCTAACTCGTCAATTACTTCACTCCAATCACCGTCTTCTGCAAGGGATTCAGCTAAAAAGTGCTGTTGTGCTTCATCCCAAAAAGAGGCTTCTTGGAGCAGTGTTGTGTCTTGTAAGTCATGCGAGGCAATAAACTCATCTATTTGAGCTTCTGAGTTCGGTAACCCAAGTTGTGAAAATAGTGTTGTGATGTCGTGTTTCGTCGTGTCCATGATCTTGCTCCTTAAATGAATGAAAATTCATACTAGTACCTTACTGTATCTCTTGCTAGTTAAACTCTCGCTGAATTTACGGTTAATAATTTTAGGTATATAGTTAGGTATAAAGTTAAACAGCCTATAGCTAAAATAATAAAGGAAATACAATGAGTGTAGCCACACAAGCAGACACGTTCAGCGTACAGTATTTAGCGGCAGAAGATATTAGTACTGCAGCGAGCCTAATTTACCAGGCTTACCATGACGATCCCGTATTACAAAACATGCTCGGTCATAGTGAAGAAAATAAATCGGCTTATGAAAAAAAATTACGATCATTAATTCGCGAAGAACTCAGTAGTTTTTGGCAAGAGAAACAGCCGCTTATTGGTTTATACCGTGACGATAAATTAAAAGCAGTGGCCTGTGTATTTGAATCAAATAGCCAACTGCAAGCTCAACGTTATTGGCACTGGCGATTAAAGTTGATGCTAAGTGCTGGTTATTTGCAGACCAATCAGTTAATTGAAAAAGAACAAACAATTAGAGATGCTCTTACAGGCAAAGGTAATTACTATTTTTTAGCATTTATCGCTGTAGATCCGCATTTTCATGGACAGGGGTTTGGTCGCTATTTATTAAGAGGGTTAGATGATTTAGTTAAATCAAACACTAAGTCAACCGGTATGGCTGTATTTGTTACGCGTAAAGAGCATATTGAATTTTTTAAAACCGAAAAATTTGAAGCATTTAAACAACTTACCTTTAACCAAGTAGATGGCGAGTTACTATTTAAATCAATAATTGAGCCAACTATTTAAAATTATGTGTAAGCCAATGCGCCCAAACGGACGTAAGTCCGTGAGACATCTCTTACATTACCGTGAGCATTATCAGTTAAAGACGACTATTAAGTGGTCTTTTTTTATTTAAGTCATTGTTATTTAACGTTAATTTTATATTTTCATTTTTGTGACAGTTATTTTTTCAATGTTAAGTGCTATTTCTCCTCCATAATTGCTTTAGACTTTACTTTGTCAAGAAGACATAGCTCAATGACTGAGTTACTGCCAAGGATACGGAATAGGCAACATAGCAGAAGCTCGCAGGATGCAAAAAGGACAAGTTAACAAGGACGAACAGGAAGTGCATGATGCACTAAAGTGGCAGGAGCTACTAAAGGATTACCATGGACGATGCTACAGGATGTAGCCAAGTGTTAGTTTACGCAATTTGCCAAGGAGGCAAGAGGATAATGCAGGATGCAAAAATAGCAGGCGCTATTTAAAGGATTACCATGGACGATGCTACAGGATGTAGCCAAGCGTTAGATTACGCAGTTTGCCAAGGAGGCCAAAGGACATTGCAGGATGCAAAAGTGGCAGGAGCTACTTCAAAGGATTAACATGGATGATGCTACTGGATGTAGCCAAGCGTTAGTTTATGCAGGTTTGCCAAGATGGCTATGGATATTGCAGGATGCAATGTGAGGGTAGACAAGGTTGTTTACTCGTTCAGGGGATGATAATACGGATTTATAGATAACGGATATCTAGCAGGAAGCAGTCCAATTGGGGCGTAACTTTAGTTACGCCTTAGTTTTTTTTGTTGGAGTAAATTTAATTTAGCCCTAGATTAAATCCACTTATATTTTATGCGGCGGAACAACCACACTTTTCAAAAACTCATTTTCCATAATTAACACACCTTGATAAGCATTTTCACCGTCGCTTGAAAACTCAAATATAAATTCACTTTTGATGCCAGGCTTGCCGTTCTTTAAAAAACCAAAGCGACGTTTAGCGCATGCAACACTCATCAGCTGCACTTGAAGCTGCTCACTTTGGCGCTTAGCATGAACGTTCGCCGCTTCAGCAACTTTTCGGTTAAGCCAAAATAAGTAAATTACACTACCAATAAGTATGAACGTCCATAAACTTGCCATTTAAGAGAATAACCTTCCAATTGCACGCGCGAGGGTTTCGCTACGATTTTCTTTACGTAATAAGCCTAATAAATGCGGGCGAATAGTCGGTATTGCAACTAAGTCAGCAAAAATACTTGGAAACAACTCATCAATTTGTTGATGATGCGCGCAGTTATCCATAAATACGTGCAGGCGTTCAGGGTTTTCTAACTGCTTAAAACAGCGCCCAGCTATAGTTAATAACACATCTGAATCTTGCCCAGCAGGTGAGCTTAGTACAGTATCAACCAATTGAGCGCACAGCCCTTGAGCTTGACCTTTTGATATTGATCTTAGTGCTGCGGTTATCGCTACAGTGTCGCTATTATTAATCGCTGTTTGTGCGTAATCAACAAGTAACTTACTCATTGATGTTGGTATTTCAACGTGTTCAAGCATAGCACTGAGTGGTTGCAGTACTTCAACAGGCAAATGTGGCCATGCTTTTTGCAGATTACTTAAGTTTGTATCGCTGTCTAAGCGCAGTGCAAAATCGGCAATACCTTGTAATGCAACACTTTGCCAGTTATCAAAACCAACCTTACCGCTAAAGTATAACTGCGCATGCTCGTAGTACTGCGACGCAGGCTGTTTTAATAGTACTTTTACTTGGGCGTTAAATGCCGCTAATTTATTTGCGTTTGGCGTAAAAACATAAGGGTTATTATCAAGCTTTCCATCGGCTTGCTCACCTGTAATTTCAGTCCCTAGCGCTTGAATAACCATATCAGCAAAGTGATCGCGACTAGCACTTACCAGCATGCTTTGCTCATCAAGTGGAAACTTTAAAAACCATACATACGGCTCTTTACTGGCTTTAGTATCCCAAAATTGAATGGCGAGCCATGCATGACCAGCAAGAGGGTAAGGGTATGGCACTTGAGCTTGTTCAATAGCTAAAAACTGTTTTTTATCAAGCTTAGTAATGTGCCTGCCAATATCAAAAGCACGCCACTGAGTACCCGCACCATCTAAAAGCTGGCCTAATGTAGCTATTTGATCACTCATTGTTTTCTCAACTGTTTTTACTGCAAAATTACATTAATTATACGCCATAGCCGCCTATGAGGGAACAGGGTATAATTGCATTACATATATAAAAGAGGGTGGTTATGTACCAGCAAACCCAAACTTATTTAGTGCAGCTAACGGCACTTTTACAAAAGCATGCGCTTTGGCAAAGTGAGCCAATAGACGCTGATGCACTGCTTTCAAGCACTCCTTTTTGTCATGACACAATGGCGTTTGAGCAGTGGTTACAATTTGTATTTATTGAAAAAATACAGCAATTAATAACACACAAGCAACCACTGCCACGTAACTTTGCGATTGCCCCTATGGCGCAAATGATGCTTATTAATAAAGCAGGAAGTGCTGAAATAATTGAATTACTAACAGCCCTTGATGCCTTTTTAGGAGAACCAAATGAGTGAGCGCCCAGCGCCTATTGAATATGGCGAGCTGACTATTTTGTATCAAGATGAAAACTATGTGGCTATAGATAAGCCTTCAGGTTTATTAGTGCATCGCTCGTTTTTAGATAAGCACGAAACCCAGTTTGCTATGCAAATGCTGCGCGACCAGCTAGGACAACATGTATTTCCAGTACATAGGCTAGATAGGCCAACGTCGGGAGTATTGCTGTTTGCACTGAGCTCTGAAGCGGCTCGCGATATGAACCAGCTATTTATTGAAGGCACCATTGCTAAGCGCTATTTGGCCTTAGTGCGTGGTTTTGCACCTGAGTCGGTATTTTTAGATAAAGCACTTAAAGAAGAGCTCGATAAAATAGCCGATAAGTTTGCAGATCAAGATAAAGCACCGCAAGAAGCGCAAACCCAGTTTAATTGCTTGCACCAAGCTGCACTGCCTATTCCCATTGGTAAGTACCCAACAGTGCGTTATTCGTTAGTTGAGTGTTTTCCAAAAACAGGGCGCAAGCATCAAATTCGCAGGCACTTAAAGCACTTATCACTGCCTATTATTGGTGATGTAAATCACGGTGATAACCAGCATAATCAATTTTTTAGGGAGCATTTTGAGCTAAGACGGCTAATGTTATTTGCAACAGAGCTTAGTTTTGTGCACCCTTACAGTAATGAACCAATAACAATTAAAGCGCCACTAGGTGAAGACATGCTTAAAATATGCAAGCAGCTAGGTTGGCCAGAGCAAGAAAAGGATTATTAATGGCACATATTAGTATTTTTGTAGGCAGCGTTAATGGCGGTGCAGAGCGTTTAAGCGATGAAGTTGCAACCACAATAGAGCAGGCGGGTCATACTGCAACCGTAATCACAGAGGCATCACTTGATGATATAAAAAATGCATCGCATATTTTAATCGTTACCTCCACAACTGGCCAAGGTGATGTACCGAGTAATTTGGCTGGGTTGTACTTTGCAATGAATAGCACTTTCCCGATGCTTACTGATAAACCATTTGGTGTAATTGCGATGGGTGACAGATGCTACGGCGATACATTTTGTGGCGCAGGGCGTAGCTTTGACGAGTTACTACGCGATTTACAAGCAAAGCCTGTGGGCAACCGCCTAGAAATAGATGCATGTGAAGATTTTGAACCATGGCCAGTAACCGAGCCTTGGTTAAAAGTATGGCTAGAAAAACTACCTGCTTAATCCTTAACTTTAAGGTATTAAAAAAGGAGCGCATGCGCTCCTTTTTGCTTTTATAGCTTTATAAATTAACTACTTCTGACATCTACTTTAAGTTTTAGCTTTTGGCCAGGTTGTAAGTATTTTTGACCTGCTAAATTATTCCACTTAATGATATCGTTAACAGCTAAGTTAAATTTAGACGCAATACGTGCAAGTGAATCGCCTCGACGTACTTTATACGTAATCGTACGGTTGGTGCTGGCAATAACACTTTGAGGCTTGTTTGCTGATTTATAGACAGTAAGATTTTGATTTAAACGCAGCACAGAGTTTTTCTTCAGCTTATTCCATTTAGCTAATTCATCCATAGTCACATCGTATTCTCGGCTAATATCCCACAATGTATCGCCGCTTTTGACTTTATGGGTAAGTTTAGTTCGTGTGCTTCTATTTGCAGCTAAGCGCATTTGCTTTGGTAAATGCTCGCTATTTATTGCGCCATCAGTCAGCGGAACTAATAATTGTTGGCCTACTTTAATCGTATTTGACTTGAGTTTATTAAGCGAACGAATAGCGCTCAAACTTGTTGTAAACTTTTTAGCAATTACCGATAAGCTATCACCGCGTGCTACTGTATATTGTTGCCAGCGTAAACGATCTTTAATGTCTGTTTGTGTCAGTTTTTGGCTAAATTGCTCTGCTTTATCAACAGGTAACAATAAAGAATGAGGGCCATTAGGATCAGTTGCCCAGCGGTTAAAGCCGGGGTTTAATCTGTATAGCTCAGTAAGTGTCATATCTGCCATATCGGCAGCCAGTGCTAAGTCGATTTGAGAGCCAACATCAACCACTTCAACTACTTGTGCATTAATAACAGGCTGCCACGTGACGTTAAAGTCATCTGAGCGTTTTAATAAATCAGCAAGGGCTAATAGTTTAGGCACATAGGCTGTTGTTTCTCTTGGTAAATCAAGAGACCAAAAGTCGGTAGGTAAATGCTTTTTACGATTCTTTTTAATCGCGCGCATTAAACGCCCTTCACCCGAATTATACGCAGCAATTGCATTTAACCAATCGCCTTCGAGTGTTTTATGTAAATACGATAAGTAATCAAGTGCAGCACGAGTCGATTGCACAATGTCACGGCGACCGTCGTACCACCAGTTTTGTTTTAAATCGAATCGCTCACCGGTTGCAGGCATAAACTGCCAAATGCCAGATGCACTGCGATTAGAATAACCAAACGGATCAAATGCACTCTCTACAATTGGCAATAGTGCAATTTCGATTGGCATCTCACGCTTTTCGACCTCTTCAACAATAAAATGCAAATAGGGCTCTGCGCGTTTGGAAATACGATCTAAGTAAGCTTGGTGCCTTGCGTAATAATTACGCTCTGCCACAACGGGGCGGTTTTGTGGTATGTCGATAGAAAGTTGATAGCGGATGCGCTCCCATACATCATCAAACACGGGGGCTTCTTGTTCTTCACTGTCAATTTGCTGATATTGTGCGTTTACCATCAATGCATTGTTAATATCGTTGGGACTTGCGCCGCCTAGCTGCTGATTTGCTTGCGAGGCAATTTGAGAGTCTGACTCTAAGGTTGTGACTGTTTGACAACCACTTAGCGCGAACGCCAAGACTACTAATAGGGGAGGTTTATTCATAAATACCAATACATTGGGTAAAAAACTCGGCGAATACTACCTGTAATGAGTAAATATTGCCACTGGATGACTTTTTAACGCTAGGCTGAAATTATTTATCCATTTTAAGTCTATGATTTTAAATTAAAATGCGCTAAAAATTATCTTTGAACATTCTAAGACTAGCAAAGTTTTCCCAAGGTTCATTATTTTTTGTGAGTAATATAAACTCTTTTGGTACCTGCTCTGTCATTGTAGGTAGGTCACTGCGCATAAATGGGTTTATTTTTAGCTCTTGCCCGATAGAGGTTGGTAGGGAAATTTGATTGTTAATACGTAATTCATCTATTTTTTTACTGTAGGCAAGGAGTTCAGGGTTACGTGGTTCAACGGCTTTTGCAAAGGTGAGGTTAGCTTGCGTGTATTCGTGCGTACAATAAACTTTGCAACTGGCAGGCAGCGCTCTTAGTTTATTAAATGAGTGCCACATTTGTTCGCTAGTGCCTTCAAATAAACGCCCGCAGCCTGCGCTAAATAATGTATCGCCTGTAAAAGCAAGTTCAGCATTTGTATAACAAATATGATCAAGCGTATGCCCAGGCGTCGCTAAAATAGTAAAGTTAGTATTAAGCACACTGATACTTTGCCCATCATTAAGTGGGTGGGTAACGCCTTTAAACGGGCTATTCGCAGGGCCATAAACCGAGATTCCTGAATAGGCGTCAACTAATGCAGTGACGCCATCAGTGTGGTCGTAGTGATGATGCGTAATTAAAATCCCACCAAGCGTTAAGTTATGCTGCGCTAAATACGTCAATACAGGCTCGGATTGTCCTGGGTCAACCACCCATGCTTGGTTACTGTTATCGGTAGTTAGACACCAAATGTAATTATCAGAAAAGGCTTTGATTGCTTTGACTTGCACCATTGTAAATTGCTCTATAAAGTGACACTTATCACATAGTATAACGAGCTCAAAAAATGAAACCAGCCCTTAGTTTTCAAGAAGGACCCAAACCACTGTCGTGGCAGCAGTTTCCTCATGGGGATTACTTGCGCACAGATATCGAACGTAAGATGGAGCAATGGCTGCCGCGTATGTTTGGCTATCATATGCTTAAGTTGGGTAATTTAAGTGGCGAGTTGAACACAAGCATAAGTATGATTAAACATCAGGTGTGCGTAGCAGAGCCGGGGCCTCATACAGGTGTTGTGGCAGATATCGATGAGCTGCCATTTTATGAGCACAGTATTGATGCCTGTATATTAAGCCACTGCTTAGAGTATCACTCTGATCCACATCATATTTTACGAGAAGCGCATCGCACGCTTATTCCTGGCGGCTATATATTAATTACTGGCTTTAATCCGTTTAGCTTGTGCGGGCTTGCACAAATGTTGCCTTTTAGTGGTCAAAAGCTGCCGTGGACAGGGCGCTTTTTTACCCCTGCGAGGGTTAAAGATTGGTTAAATTTACTTGGTTTTGAAATTGTTAGTGATGAACGTTTTATCTACTCATCACTGGCAAGAGGTAATAGGCTCTCAAGGTTTGAGTTTTGGCGTACATTTGCAAAGCAGTATTTAAAGCCTATGGGCAGTGTATATATGCTGGTGGCACGAAAAAGAGTGGCACCACTTACGCCAATAAAGCCTAAATGGCATGCAAGGCCGCAATTTTCACCTGTAAAAGGCGCGGGGCTTAGGCAAACATCAAAGCAGCATTACAAAACGTGCGACCAAGAAAATAATACCAATTGCATTAAATAAGTGATCTATTATAGCGCTAAGAAAATAGCACATTAACAAGGCGAAAATTGTGACATATAGTTGTTCTATATGAATCATTTTTAACGCAGTTAGTGAGTTATTTAATGCGATAGAATGAACATGTTTTTAATAAAATTGGGTAACAACAGCTAATTAAGGTTGGTAACCTACATCTTCTAGTAAATCTTTACTGCCTGCGGCATCGCGTGCTAAGTCGTCAACTATTTCGTTGTACTTGTGGCCGCTATGCCCTTTAACCCATTTCCATGTCACAGTGTGTTCACTGCATGCCTTATCTAGGCGTTTCCATAAATCGACGTTTTTAACCGGTTTCTTAGCGGATGTTAACCAGCCACGTTTTTTCCAGTTAGTGATCCACGATTCAATACCTTGCTTAACATATTGGCTATCGGTTGTTAGGTTTACTTTGCATTCTCGAGTGAGTGATTCAAGGGCTACAATGGCCGCGAGCATTTCCATTCGGTTATTGGTTGTGAGTTTATAGCCTTGGCTTAATTCTTTCTCATGGGCATCGTAAATCATAAAAATACCATAACCGCCGGGGCCTGGATTACCTAAACATGAGCCATCGGTGTAAATCTCTACGGTTTTTTGCACTGTTTTACCTTGATTTTATGTACAATAAAGTGATTATAGAAAGATACCAGAATCAGGCTAAATTCGATATGGCACGTAGACAAATAGTTTTAGATACAGAAACCACCGGCATCGACCCTAAACAAGGGCATCGTATTATAGAAATTGGTTGTGTGGAGTTAGTAAACCGTCGTTTAACAGGCAATAACTTTCACGTTTATATAAACCCACAACGACCAAGCGAAGAGGAAGCAATCGACGTTCACGGTATTACTAACGAGTTTTTGCGTGATAAACCACTGTTTCATCAAATTGCCCAAGAGTTTTTCGACTATATTGAAGGGGCTGAACTAGTTATTCATAATGCGCCGTTCGATATTGGCCACATGGATAACGAATTTGCATTGCTTAATCAGGGCTATCCTAAAACGAATACATTCTGCCAAGTGCTCGACACGCTTAAAATGGCGCGTGACTTGCACCCAGGCCAAAAGAACAACCTTGATGCGTTATGCCGCCGTTACGATGTAGACAATGCTAAGCGAACGTTACATGGCGCATTACTGGATTCTGAGATTTTGGCCGACGTTTACCTTGCCATGACAGGCGGTCAAACAAAGCTAAACTTAAATCAAAATAAAGATGAAGGCAGTGAACAACGAAAGGGGGGAATTAAGCGTTTAAACAGCGACAGAGCACCATTAGTTGTATTGTGTGCAAGCGATGCTGAGCAAAGTGCACACGAAGCCCGATTAGATCTTGTAAATAAAGAAGGCGGCCAATGTATATGGCGCGCTGAATAAGGCGATATAATGAAAACGATATATTTTGTAACCGTGTTATGTGTTGCTAGTATTTTTACAAGCAGCGCGTACGGCGTTAAGCAAGTTGAACTATTAAAGCGCGACGGGAAACAAAATGAGATCCCTCTGCTGGAGAATCGTTTTCGTATAGATAGCAACCTAGATAAAATAACATTGCTAATTTTTAGGGAACCAGGTTCTCCAGCCGTCGTTCTAGTTAGGCCCGATGGAAGTAAGTACTTAGTGAGTGAGCTTGCTAAAAACCTAGAGGTCGACTGGTATGATGAAATTAGTTACGACATTGTTAGTATTAAAAACCCTATGCCAGGCCCTTGGCAGGCCATAGGTAGGATCCGCTCTAATAGTCGAGTTATTGCATTAGGGAAAATAGATTTAGAGGTACAAGCATTCCCTTCTTTAATCTTTAGAGGCGAAACAATTAAAGTTACTGGCCAAATACTAAATGATGGCGAGCTGATCAATGCTGATTTTTTTAAAGATGTAGTTAACTTAGACCTTAGTTTTATTAGCACCAATAAAGAAAACTATGCAAATTTTGGGGCGGGTAGGGAAGATGTTGCTACGTATAAAGATGATGGCTATGATTTAGATGAGCGTGCGAGGGATGGCGTATTTACAGGAGAGTTAACGTTTAGTTTTCCTGCTGGTGAGTGGACTCCCGTACTTTCTATTATAACGCCTCTGCTTGAACGTCAAATAGTGCAAAACCCATTAATCGTTCACGAACCTCCCCTAAGTTACGATATTGAGCTAGGTAAAGATGAAGACGATCATCTTCTAACAATTAATATCGATAACACAATGGTTGACCCTGCCACCGTAATTATCCAAGGAAAGATTTACTATCCTAACAACGAAGAGCAAATGTTTGTGATAGATGCGGTCGCTAATCAATCACGCCAACTAAGTGTCAAAAATTATGATTGGGGACGATATAATATCGAACTATCCATTTTTGGCACAAATATTAATGGTCGCGAATTTATGGCGACCCTGCCAACGTATAAATTTGAAGTTGCACGACCCATCGAAGTTATTCCAGAAATCGAAATACCAGCAATTAGTGAACCTGAGATAATAATTCAGAGCGAACCAGAAGAAGAAAAAATGACAGCTGCTATGCTAACGAGTCTTATAGTTGGTTGTAATTTACTCATTTTATTAATAGGTTGGTTATCCATTCGTGTATTCGTCCAGAAAAATCCGATAAAATTTAACGTGAAGCTGCCTTTTTTAAAGAAAAAGAAAGTGGGCGAAGACAAAGTTACCGACTCAGGAAAAAATCAACTTGGTAAAAACGGCTCAAAAAATGACAAATCAGGTGAAATTTTAAACCTTTCGATGTCAGATGACTAAAAAACCTATAAAAAAACAAAAAAGCCCTTGACGAAATAGGGGTTGGTTCGTATTATTCACGCCGCTGTCAGGGAGACCTAAACAGCAACGAAAATATGGAGTGGTAGTTCAGTTGGTTAGAATACCGGCCTGTCACGCCGGGGGTCGCGGGTTCGAGTCCCGTCCACTCCGCCATTTTCGAAAAACTTGTAAGTAAAAGCTGGAGTGGTAGTTCAGTTGGTTAGAATACCGGCCTGTCACGCCGGGGGTCGCGGGTTCGAGTCCCGTCCACTCCGCCAACACTTACACAACGTATGGTTGTAAAACATATTCTTATTATGGAGTGGTAGTTCAGTTGGTTAGAATACCGGCCTGTCACGCCGGGGGTCGCGGGTTCGAGTCCCGTCCACTCCGCCAATAAGAAAAAATAACAGTTTAAATATGCGCTGGAGTGGTAGTTCAGTTGGTTAGAATACCGGCCTGTCACGCCGGGGGTCGCGGGTTCGAGTCCCGTCCACTCCGCCAACTATTTAAACGCTGTTATATTACAAGATTTGTATGCTGGAGTGGTAGTTCAGTTGGTTAGAATACCGGCCTGTCACGCCGGGGGTCGCGGGTTCGAGTCCCGTCCACTCCGCCAACAAGTTAAGTAATAACAAGTATAATGATATCTCTGCGGAGTGGTAGTTCAGTTGGTTAGAATACCGGCCTGTCACGCCGGGGGTCGCGGGTTCGAGTCCCGTCCACTCCGCCATTTGATATCATGATTAAAATTAGTAAGTGCATTACCCCATGCACATACCACTGCGGAGTGGTAGTTCAGTTGGTTAGAATACCGGCCTGTCACGCCGGGGGTCGCGGGTTCGAGTCCCGTCCACTCCGCCACTTGTTATTTCCTAAATAATAAGTTTATAAAATCCTTGATTAAATAACTCAATAAAACATTCTTTGACTATCAGCTATCAGCTATCAGCTATCAGCTATCAGCTATCAGCTATCAGCTATCAGCTATCAGCTATCAGCTAAAAAATCGACTACTTACTGCTAACCTGCTAATATTCCTGCCTATTCTTTAATATTCAGCTTTTTATATCTGCATGAATAGCCAAGAATCTAGTCTCACTTTAAAAAAGGAAGCACTAAAATGAGCACATTAGGTCAACAACTAAAGCAGCTGAGAAATAATAAAAAATTGAGCCAACCTGAATTTGCAGAGCAAGTGGGTATAGAGCAAAGTTACTTATCAAAACTAGAAAATGATAAATCAATTCCTTCTAACGACATTTTCAGATCTTTGCTTTTGGCATTAGATATCTCTATTGATGAATTTATGAAACCGCTTGCAGCTAGTCATGATAAAGCGAGGTTAATACAAATAGCAGATGTTGAACAGTGGCTTAAAAAACAAGCTGTTAATACTTCAGTTAAACAACGAACACTGATTTATTTAGTCATGTTTTTAATTTCGTTTGGTTGTGCATTATTTTATGTAGGTCATAAAAATTATGTGTTTAATGAACGCTTTTATGAGTATCGCTCTATTGGAATTATTAAAGCTGATGAACCACTCAATGTTTTCAATCATTGGAAAAATTATATAATAGATCCCAGTGCTGAAAAGCGTGCAGAAAAACTTAAAGAGATGCTTGCTAGGCGTGTTGAGCTTTTTAAATTAATGGATGAGTATATTGGCGAATCATTTGTTGAAGAAGTGACTAGTGGTAAACGTGTTTACACAACAGATGCTATCCCACGCTTCATCTCATATGCAGGTAATAGCTGGCTTGAATTTACTGGACTATTTGCAGTTGTGTTTGGTTTAGCGCTTGCGTTATTTGAACCAAAATTAACGCGTCACCCATAAAAAGCTGCATGCGAACAAGCACACAGCCTTTATCTTAAATTTAGCCCATACTTGTATGGGCTAACGGACTATTTTAAATAGGTATCTAAAAAGTTTAAGTAAGCATTTGAGGCCGTAATACGGTTTTCTTTTTTACTAAAACCATGGCCTTCATCATCAAACAACACATATTCTACGGGTACGCCATTGGCTTTTACCGCAGCAACCAGTTCATCACTTTCTACTTGTAAAACGCGCGGATCGTTCGCACCTTGAATAACCATTAATGGTTTGGTGATATTCTTAGCGTGAAATAATGGTGAAATAGCACGATGACGTTCACCGTCAGTCGCTGGATCGCCCATTTCATCGTACAGTGACTTTTTAAAGCTTTCCCACCAAGGTGGAATAGAATTTAGGGTACGTACCCAGTTTGTCACGCCAAAAATATTAATGCCGACTTTAAATTCTTCCGGTTCAAAAGCCAGCGCTGCTGCGGTCATAAAGCCGCCATAGCTGCCGCCCATAATACCGATTCTATCAGCATCAACCCAATCCAGACCTTGTAAGTGCTGCTTACCAAATACAATATCTTGTAAGTCGTCGGTGCCGTGTTTTTTATCATCTAGGTGGAAAAATGTTTTACCATAGCCTGAGCTGCCACGGTTATTAACGGCAAAAATGGCGTAACCGTGATTCACTAAATGTTGCTGCATGGCACTGTAACCGGTGCGGCTTTGCCCACCTGGTCCGCCGTGCACCCAAATAAGCGCAGGAACTTTATTTGTGCTGCTTGCTTGTTTTGGTTTGTATAAAACGCCAGGTATTTCAAGGCCATCAAAACTTTTAAAGCGAACGATTGTGCTTTCAACTAAGTCGTTTTGGTTAATTTCTTTACTTAGTGTATTTGTAAGCTGTTTTGCTTGATTGCTGCCAACTTGCCACACAAATAAATTACTTGGCGACGTATCTGAGTTTAGATAAAACGCCATCGTTTTTTCGTCATTTGAGAAGTTAACGCTGCGTAAGTTGCCTGCGGGTAATGTAGGCATCGCAATTTCTTTGCCTGTTTGGGTATCGATCACGGTTACTTTGGTGCTAGCGTCAGCATTTACACCACTTACTTGATAACGCCCCGATTTAGAGAAATAAATAAAACTCACATCCCAATCATCTTTTAATGCAGCGCTATGTTCACCTGTGGCTAAGTCATAACGCCATACCTGTGAAAACTCACCTTTAGCGTCTGTTGAGTAATATAAATAATTACTATCAACAGAGAAGGTTTCAGGGCTATATTGCGCTGGTGTATCATGCTTTGAAATTAACTGCGGTTTGAGTGACTTTTTAAACGTATCAAGAATAAAAGTATCGCTGTCTTTGTTAGTATTACTTTTGGATAGTGCGATATAACGGCCGTCGGGGCTGATTGCACCCACGTTTAGTCCTAAGGTGTTTTGATAAATAGGTGTTACTGCGTAGGTTTTACTATCAACACGGTATAAGTCCATAAATTTAGCATCGCGCTTGTTACTGGTGATGAAAAATTGGCTACCATCGTTGGTAAAACCGGCAAAGCTGGCGCGGGTTTCATCCCCTGGCGTTAGATCTGTCATTGTGCCATCAGCTTCACGCACGTACACATGGTATCGTTCATTCCCACCTGAATCTTTGGTAAATAGCACTCGATCATCATTTGGAAAGTAACGCACAGGATAAGTGCTGTCCTCAAAGTTGGTTAAACGAGTTTTTCCGCCAGTTTTCGCATCTACTTCGTACAAGCTGTAAATACCACTTTCATCACTACTGACTAAAATTTTGTCGCCTGTTGAGGAGAAACTATTTCCTGTGATAGAGGTAGTATCAAAAAAGGTACCAGCGTCATAATTTTTAACTGATTGAGTTTGAGTAACTTGCGGATTCGCGGTGCTATTAAATACTGTTGACTGGCTACAACCAGCCAATGCCAGCGTTATCGCACAGGTAAGGCTTGCTAATTTTAAAGACTGTTTCATATCGACATCCTGTTGTTTATTGTTTTGAATTTTTAGTCTCACCTGAACACTTTTTAAACGCAAGTGATTACTGATTGTTAACTGCAACAAAGTGTTACAAAGGGTCTGTCGTTTTAAATATGTCAATAGCTATAATGACACTTCACATTAAAGGATATATTTATGATTGAAGTCATTGGCCTAAATAAGCAATTTTCTGGCAATGTTGTTTTTAAAGATTACAACAAAGTTTTTTCAGATCAAAAGGGGTGTATTGAAGCGCCTAACGGCCAATGAAAAACGACATTACTGATGATGTTGGCAGGGCTTGAAAAGCCGCAAAGTGGTTCACTTGTATTTGCTGGTAGCCGATTGAACACTCCAACAAAAGCCGTAGCAATTGCCAGTGACCGTATTGCGTTACCAGATTTTTTAACTGCAAATCAAATTATTGATTTATCTGTTAACACATTAGGTTGCGATTGGCCCCATTCGCTGGTTAACGGGTTTAACTTTAATGCATTTTTAAATACGCGATTCGAAGCACTGTCGTCGGGCAATCAAAAAAAATGCCAGCTAATTTTAGCATTAATGCGTAAATCACCTTATTTATTATTAGATGAGCCAAGTGCTGCGCTCGATCAAACCAGTATTCATTATCTTTTAAGCCAACTCGATGCTTATTTGGCTGACAAACCCAATGGGCAAATTATCATTACTTGCCATGAGCCCGCTGTGTTTATTGAGCATGGTTTTAAGTGTATCTCGCTATGAGTATCATAAGTATAAAAAGCAAACTTAATCAGTATCTCGCGTTTATAGGTTACCGGTATTTAGCGTACACGTTTGAGCTTAAGCAATTGCTTCAACAGCTAAAAAACTTTGGTTTGTTATTTTTAGTGGTGTTGGGATCATCCGCTCTTGGTTTTGTATTATTGCTTTTTTTAGGTTTAGGGAAAATTATAGATAGTGCAGATACGCCTTTATATGGCGCGCAAATGGCACTATTTTACTTGTTATTGCAAAGCGTGATGATAAGCGCAATGAAACTGGCGATTAAAAATAGTAACCAACGGCTGTTTCAACTTACGATCGCTCACCCTAGCTGGCTTCACCTTGCCGATATTAAATTGTTATTTATCAGCAATGGCTGGCTTATCGCTAGTTTGTTGATAGCGCTTGATCTTACCTTTGCACAGTGGTTAAAGGTGCCGCATTTTATAGTATTTATGTTTATTCAGTTAGGATTAGGCATTGTGTGTTGATACAAACCTAGCGCACTGGTTTATGGTTTTATATTAAGCGGCCTTTTTTTATTCACTCCCATCGACATACCGCCGCTTATTTATCATATTGGTTTTTCAATCATCTTTAGCATTAGCTTGCTTATACCTAGAGTTAATATAAATGGGCGTGTTAGTGTTCGGTCACTGTTTGGTTTTTGGTTTTGCTACTTTGTAAACCACAGCTGGACACTGGTATGGCGTATGTCGTTACTTTTATGTGTGTTTATGGCCTCGACTACGTTAGTCGCTGAGCGTGCTGATCTCGTAAATGTACTTTATGCTGTGGCTATGGCTTTTATTATATTATTTTGCAGCTCATTACAATTTGATTGCGCTAAAGTTTATGCACAATATTGCTTGTTTTTTAAGACATGCCAAAAAGCACGGACGTTTTATATTAGCCAGTTTATACCTAGGGCCTGTTTATCTTTCGAGGTTAAATTTGCAGCAGACTGTTTGGTATTTAGGCAAGGCAGAGCCTATGTAGTGTGGTTATTCCCCATAAATAGGCGATAACGCAGCATAAATGGCAAACATGCGCTGCCCTTGGGTTCTGCCTAGGGGCAATTTACTCTTTGTTGCTCGGTTTTTACTTAGCCCACTAGGTTACAAACCTCACGCCGCGATTAAATCGCCCCTAGATTGAACAAATTTTAATCCTGAAAGGTCAACAGGCCCTAGAATGCTGTTATTTTTAGCGACCTTTGTAACTTACAGCATTACGTTTGATAGATTGAATATGATTTTGTTGAGTTTATGCTTACCATGGTGCTTGTTGCAGGTTTATTTTGCACAATCCAAACCAGCGCATTATGCGCTGGTTTGGATTGTTTTTACAGCAGGGCTGCTTGCTTTACTAAATTAGTTAAGCCGCATCAGCATTTTTTACTACGCTATTACGCGCGGCTTTACCTGCAAGTAAGTCAGCAGGATCAAAGTCATCAACGTTAATAACATCTAAACGAGACTGTTCAACAGCAGCAAGTTTATCAGCTTCTGCTTGGCTTAATATGCCAGCTTCTAGTCCCATTTGCGCTACTTTATCCAGCTGGAAAAATGGCAGTTTAAGGCCTTTTTCTTTACATACACGGTCAAATAACGGTTCAACCTCAAGGATATCTTTAAGCGTTTGCTCTTGACGACCTACAAGGTTAAGTGGCTCATTTTTTAAGTATATGTAACTTGCTAAACGATTACGTGTTTCGCTTGGTACTTGAAGTAACTTAGCAAGTTTATGCTCAAGCTGATCCGTTGGTTTGCGTACTGGGCGGCCAAATGGGAATAACAATATTTTTAATACGCCACGTAGTGGTGCAGAAGGCATGTTATTGATTAAGTCAGCAAGTGCACGTTGGCAATGGTAAAGATGATCTTGGCAACTCCATTTTACTAGAGCAAAATCCTCTTTTTTACGGCCTTCGTCGTTGTAACGCTTAAGCGTTGCAGACACTAAGTATAAGTAACTTAGTAAATCACCTAAACGTGCAGAAATACGTTCTTTACGTTTTAGTGATCCGCCAAATACAGCCATGCTTATGTCTGACATAAGTGCAAGCGATGCACTAAAGCGTGACGCAATACGATAAAACTCAGCGGTTTCGTCGTTGTACGGCACACTTGTAAAGCGAGCACCAGTAAGTGCAAGCCACTTAGTACGTACAAGGTTTGACATAGTAAAGCCAATGTGACCCATTAGCGCTTTATCAAATACATTAAGCGCTTCTTCGCGGTCTTCAATTTCGCACGCACCTAGTTCGGTAAGTACAAATGGATGACAGCGAATTGCACCTTGACCGTAAATAATCATATTACGGGTCAAGATGTTTGCACCTTCAACAGTAATGGCAATAGGTGCACCTTGATAGCCACGACCTAAATAGTTATTTGGCCCAAGCATGATGCCCTTACCACCAAGTACGTCCATTGCATGAATCGTTGCATCACGCATTTGCTCTGTAAGGTGATATTTAATAATGGCAGAAACAACCGATGGTTTTTCGCCTAAATCAACCGCGCCCGTAGACATACTAACCGCAGCATCAGAGCTGTAAGCATAACCAGCTAATTTAGCTAGTGACTCTTCAACACCTTCCATTTTACCAATAGGTAAACGGAACTGACGACGAATGCGACTATAAGCACCCGTTGCTACAGCAATCATTTTAATGCCACCGGCAGAGTTTGACGGCAATGTAATTGCACGACCAACCGATAAACATTCAACCAGCATGCGCCAGCCTTGACCAGCCATATCTGGCCCACCAATAATGTAATCAAGTGGTACAAAAATGTCTTTACCGCGAGTAGGACCATTTTGAAATGGTACGTTAAGCGGAAAGTGTCGACGACCAATTTCAACTCCAGGAGTATCTGTTGGGATAAGTGCACAGGTGATGCCTGGCTCTTTATTGTCGCCAATTAAGCCATCTGGATCTTGTAATTTAAATGCAAGACCAAGTACGGTTGCAACGGGTGCAAGTGTAATATAACGCTTGTTCCACGTTAAGCTAATACCCACAACTTCTTCACCATTCCATTGTCCTTTACACACCACACCGTAGTCTGGGATAGAGCTTGCATCAGAGCCCGCTTCTGGTGAGGTTAAGGCAAAACAAGGGATTTCTTGGCCGCTAGCTAAACGCGGTAAGTAATGGTCTTTTTGCTCTTTTGTTCCATAGTGTTGTAATAATTCACCAGGGCCTAAAGAGTTAGGTACGCCAACAGTTGACGAGAGTAACGTTGATTTACTTGTTAGTTTTTGAAGTACACATGATTGTGCAAATGCAGAAAACTCTAAACCGCCGTATTCCTTTTTGATGATCATAGCAAAGAATTTATTATCTTTTAGATATTGCCATACATCTTGTGGAAGGTCGGTTAGTTCGTGTGTTGCTTCCCAATCATCCAACATGGCACACACTTCTTCAACTGGGCCATCGACAAAAGCTTGTTCTTCAATTGTAAGCTTAGGTACAGGGTATTGATGAAGCTTTTTCCAATCAGGGTTACCGCAAAATAAATCTGCTTCCCACCACGTTGTACCGGCGGCAATGGCTGATTTTTCAGTATCAGACATGCTTGGCGTTACTTTTTTAAACGTAGCAAAAATTGGCTTGATGATATATTGCTGACGAATGCCAGTAACAGAAAGAGGAACCGCGATGACCAAGAAGATCAACCAGCTAATTAAACCAAAAGCACCGGCGAAGGTACCTATAAGTAGGGTTGCGGCAGAAACACCAAGTGCTGTGTTCCAACTCGCTCTGTGGTAAATCGCAGTGCAAAGCAGTACGATTAAACCGAGTGTAAATATGAGTGTCATTTTTATTCCTTAATAGAGGTCAGACCACCTCACTTAGAGTAGCGCTAGTAACAGTATTTTTCAAGTACATTGAAGCGTTAAATTATAGTAAAAATAGTTAAAGGGCGAGATTAGTTTACCTAAAGTCGGCACGACAAACGTTAGCTATATAAATAAAGCTTTGTTGGTTAAACCTTGGCAGCATATATATACCAATTTTATTAAAAACATGATCATTCTATCGCATTAAATAATTCACTAATTGCGTTAAAAATTATTCATATAGAACAACACTATGTCACAATTTCGCCTTGTTATTGTGCTATTTTCTTCGCGCTATAATAGATCACCATTTGATGCAATTGGTATTATTATGCGCGCTAAGGTTGATCATAACTATAATTTTATGATCTTATAACAAAATCGGTGTCACTGTTTATTATTACATTATGAATACTGACTCAAACAGAGTGTTCGAAATGGCGATAGACCTTAGGGCACGTGACCTTTGGTGGTTGAATTTTCAGTAGGCTGTTTGGTATTTAAGCAAGGCAGAGCCTATGATGTGTGGTTGTTCCCCATAAATAGGCGAGAACGCAGCATAAATGCCAAACATGTGCTGCCCTTTGGATTTATTCTAGGGACGGTTGACTCTTTGTTGCTCGGTTTTTACTTAGCCCACTCGGTTACAAACCTCGCGCCGCGATTCAACTGCCCCCAGATTGAACAAATTTCAATCCACAAAGGTCAACATGCCCTAACGTTGAGAGATCCAGATAAAAATATTTTTTTGAACTATTCTTCTGATGGTGAAGCAGAGCTCCCCGCTAAAATACCACCGTCAACATTGAGTTCAATTCCGGTCACATATTTCGATTCGTCAGAAGCTAAGTAAAGTGCTGCATATGCAACATCTTTAGCGTCTCCCATGGTATTTAATGGAATATCACTAGAGATTGCTTTAATGGCTGACTCTCTGGCATCTCCTTCACCTAGCATTGCATCCCACATTGGCGTTAAAATTGCGCCTGGATGTATTGAATTGCAGCGAATAGGGTAATTGTTTTGTGCACAATATAAGGCGACTGTTTTGCTATGATTTCTTACTGCAGCTTTACTTGATGCATAAGCTGCGGCTCCAGGTATACCAACAATGCCAGAGCGAGACGATAAATTCACAATGCTTGCTGATGTTGACTTTTTCATCAATGCGATCGCCGTTTTACACCCTAGAGCGACACCATCTAAGTTAACGCTGTGCACCTTATGCCAGCTCTCAATATCTAGATTTTCTGGATCATGAGGCCCTGTTGTTTCAAGAAATCCCGTAATTCCTGCATTATTAATTAATACATCAAGTCTGCCATATTTGCTTTCAATATAACGTCTTATCAATTCCCAGTCATCGACCTTTGAAACATCTAAATGGTGATACTCAGCTTTACCTTTTATAGAAGATGACACTGTTTGGCCTAGTTCATCATTAATGTCGCTGAGGATTACAGTTGCACCTTCGTCACAAAATAATTGTGCAATAGCTTGCCCAATTCCCCTCGCAGCGCCAGTCACTAAGACCACTTTTTCTTTTAATCGATGCATTATTGCTCCTTCATTATGACGTGTTTAATGGTATGCGAATTAAGTGTGTTTACTCTAAAATAACTGTATTAAATTTTTGAAAATAAGTACCCTGAATTCAGGATATGTAATACCCATTTGCAATAATACCTAATTAATCTGAGCTCTGGATAGTAATACCAAACTGCATAAATCTTTGATCAATTTAACGAATTAAATTGCACTATAACGTCGTTAAAAATTTTTTATTTAGAACAACTAGATACAAAAATTTTTGCCTAGTTCTAGCGTAATTTTCTTAACGTTAAATAGACCCCATATATAAGCAGATTGGTATAAACCTATCTCGAGCAGCTATTTTCAGCGCTAACTGCGTTGAATTTACTTGCAATAGGCCCGCTATTGACGCGTAAATTCGCCTTGTTTTCACTGAAAACCTCTGGCTAGAGAAAATAAATTTAAATATCACCATTATTTAATACGTTAGTAAATCTCTTAACCAAAGTTCAGGTTAATTAATTTGAGGGATTAAACCTGACGCTAACGACTGCATGAATGCAGGAGATAGAGCAATACAGGAGCAATTACCAAGAGCAACTAGAGAACGAATTTTTTTCCTTGTTATTGACACGATTTTCTCACCTTAAAATAGAGCATTTAAATTAAGCGAATTGGTATAATATAGCAATTACAAGAATATATGTGTGACCAAAACTGTGATCACTAATGGTTTTTTACTTCGGTTAATTTTTTAACTATATAAACTTAAAGGTTAATTTATTTTATGTGTGAGTTACTTGGTATGTCAGCCAATGTGCCTACTGATATCTGTTTTAGTTTTTCAGGCCTTTTAGAGCGCGGTGGGAATACGGGACCTCACAAAGATGGGTGGGGTATTACCTTTTATGAGGGTAAAGGCTGTAGAACCTTTAAAGATCCTGAGCCGAGTTATCAGTCCGAAATTGCAAAGCTGGTTAAAGCATACCCTATTAAAAGTGTGTCAGTAATTAGCCATATTCGCCAAGGTAACCGCGGGCGAGTATGTCTAGAAAACACTCATCCATTTACACGTGAGTTGTGGGGGCGCGAGATTACATACGCACACAATGGGCAATTGTCTAATTATCATGATTTAAAAACAGAATATTATCGTCCGGTGGGAAATACCGATAGCGAACTGGCGTTTTGTTGGTTGCTTGATAAAATTCGCGAAAAATACCCTAAGCGTCCAAGTAATATGGCGTCGGTTTTCAGATATGCCGCTAAGCTTTCGCATACACTGCGTGAAAAAGGGGTGTTTAATATGCTACTTACCGATGGCGTATTTGTTTTAGCTTATTGCACTAATAACTTACATTACATAACGCGCCGTGCGCCATTTGGTAAAGCAACATTAATTGATGCCGATATGGTGGTTGATTTTCAACAAGAAACCACACCAAACGATGTAGTAACAGTGATAGCCACAAGGCCTTTGACGAATGATGAGCGATGGCAAAAAATGCAGCCAGGGGAGTTTGTGTTATTTAAAATGGGTGAACTTATATAGCTCACCCATTTTATTTAAATAACCTGAAAATAGCTGCTCGAGATAGGTTGATTATCCAGAGTTCAGGCTAAATAGCTATTGTTGGACAGGTGTCGGCGCTGCTGTAACAGCCGTTGGCTGGGTAACTGTAAAGGAATTCATTTGTACTTCAAATTGCTCTGTACCTTTTTCACCTTTCCACATACGCACTAACATGTAATCCATCTCTGGTGCAAACCATGCAATAGCTTGGCGTTTATCGTTATCGTATAAACGCTTCACTTTAATTGTATCTACGTTTCCGATTGGTAACGGAATCATCTCTTTTCCTACAACTTCAAAGTTATAGTCGCGACGATTACCTTTTTTATCAATCAGTGGGAATGAAAAACTTGTTTCACCTTTTTTTAAGCCTTCGCGTACTTGCACTTGATATGAAATAGCGTCCTGAAAATCATCTGTCCATTCGCATTCAAGTGGGTATTCACTACTGCTGCTAGTGACTACTTTATTTTGCGTATCAAAGTCTATTTTGTAGTCTTTATCTGGGCCTGTACCGGTGCGGATCATCGAGTAATGATGCGGAGTAACCTTGCCATTTTGAAAAGTAAATTTTGATGTTTCTTCACGAGAGTCAGAGAAAATCATCCACTCAATATTACTGTGGTATGTTAACTGGTAAGTATTGTCGGCTATTTTTTTGAGCTCACGCACAGCTTCACCATGATTTTTACCTTTACGCAAAATATCATAGTTAGCTTGATACTGGGTCAATTCGCCTGCAATCAGGCTAGTTGGAAGTAAAGCGCCCGCACATAATAGCAAGGCACTTATTTTTTTATTGTGGGTAGTGCGCGCCGTGTGCAGGAAGTTGTTTTTTGTCAAGAACTGCATAATCTGCTTCCATAGTAAGTCTGTGTTCACTGAACCATTTGACCACCAAAGGATAAATTATATGCTCTTGCTCATGCACGCGTTTTGCTAATGTGTCTGCTGTATCGTCCTTGAGTACAGGTATTTGCGCCTGAAGTATAACGGGACCGCCGTCTAATTCTTCAGTAACAAAATGAACACTTACGCCATGAACATCGTCTTTTGCATCAATTGCTCTTTGGTGGGTATTCAGCCCCTGATACTTAGGCAACAAAGATGGATGAATGTTCAACATTTTTCCAACATATTTTTGCACTAAGCTAGGAGTAAGAATACGCATAAACCCAGCTAATACAACTAGATTCGGCATAAAAGAATCGATAATGTTCATTAATTGCGCGTCGTACGCTTCGCGCGAGTCAAAATCTTTATGACTGAGCACCTTTGTGGCAATACCTGCTTGTTTAGCGCGTTCTAGGCCATAAGCGTCTGTCTTGTTACTAATGACAGCCGCTATATGCCCGTTTATCTCGCCACGTTCGCAGGCATCTATGATGGCTTGCAAATTAGAGCCACTGCCTGAGATCAAAACTACCAGACGAGTGGGTGCCATTACTTAGCACCACCTACAATTTCAACTTGTTCTTCGTCAGCGGCTGCGTCTTGAATTTCACCAAGATGCCAAGCGTTTTCGCCCAAGTCTTCTAACATTGTTAAGCTTTGTTCAAGTTTATCTGCAGGGACCACTAAAACCATGCCTACACCACAGTTAAATGTACGGTACATTTCATGTGTAGTAATGTTGCCGTTTTCTTGTAACCAGTTAAAAATAGGTGGCCACTGCCAGCTATCACCTTTAACAACAGCTTTTGCCGACGCAGGCAATACGCGTGGAATGTTTTCCCAAAAACCGCCGCCAGTAATGTGCGAAAGAGCATGTACGTCAACGCTTTTAAATAACTCAAGTAAAGGTTTAACGTAAATACGCGTAGGCTCAAGTAAGGTTTCGCCTAATGTTTTACCTTCAAAGTCAGCGCTGGTATCTGCGTTTGACACTTCAAGGACTTTACGAATTAAAGAAAAACCATTTGAATGAGGGCCGCTTGACGCAAGGGCAATAAGCTGATCGCCTGCGGCTACTTTTGTGCCATCAATAATTTTTGATTTTTCTACAACGCCTGTACAAAAACCTGCCATGTCGTAGTCTTCACCATCATACATACCTGGCATTTCAGCTGTTTCGCCACCAATTAGGGCGCAACCTGAAATTTCACACCCTTTACCAATACCTGTCACTACGTCGGCTGCTGTGTCTACATCTAGCTTACCTGTTGCATAGTAATCTAGGAAAAACAGGGGTTCAGCACCTTGAACTATTAAATCGTTTACACACATCGCAACTAAATCAATACCAACAGTATCGTGCTTTTTTAAATCGATTGCTAAACGTAGTTTAGTACCTACGCCATCTGTGCCTGCAACGAGTACTGGTTGCTTATAACCTTCAGGAATTTCGCAAAGTGCGCCAAAACCACCAATTCCGCCCATCACTTCAGGACGACGCGTTTTTTTAACTACGCCTTTAATACGCTCAACAAGTGCATTACCAGCGTCGATATCTACGCCCGCGTCTTTATAGCTAAGAGACTGTTTTTGTTCGCTCACAGGTTTTCCTCAAAATAGTTGTTTTGGGTTGCTTAGAAACGCGCGTATTTTACAACAATTGCAACAGCGCGGCTAGCGCAAATATACCTTTGAAATAATTAACAAGGACACTTGTCCGCTGTTAGGTTGTTAATTACACAAAAAAGCACCCGTAGGTGCTCTTAACGTTTTACGCTTTGGCCGTTAATATGGCTCTAAGCGGAGCAGGGTAACCCTCAATGGTTTTGCTGGTATCGTTTGGATCTAAAAAATCAATTAATGACTCGTTTTCCATCCAATCGGTTTTACGTTGTTCATCTAAAGTAGTAATAGCGCAATCTTTTATTTGCACATCTTTAAAGCCAACACGTTCCATCCATAGCTTTAGTGCTGCAGTACTTGGAATAAACCACACATTGCGCATTTTAGCGTAACGATCGGTAGGGACTAATACTGTGTTTTCGTCGCCTTCAATTACCAACGTTTCAAGTACAAGTTCACCGCCTGGGCGAAGCTGCGCTTTTAGCTGCGCCAAAAAGTCGATAGGTGAGCGACGATGATAAAGTACGCCCATCGAAAAAACCGTATCAAACGCTTTAAGCTCGGGTAATGCTTCAACGCCTAGTGGCAATAAATGCACATTTTCGTCTGGGTTGTAGTGTTTAATAGCCTGAAACTGACATAAAAATAAATCAGATGGATCAATACCCACCACAAATTCTGCACCTTCACCGCGCATACGCCATAAATGATAACCAGAGCCGCAACCAATATCTAAAACAGTGCGGCCTTTTAGTGGCTCAATATGCGGTAGGAGTCTGTCCCACTTCCAATCACTGCGCCACTCTGTATTTATTTCAATACCGTGCACAGTGAATGGGCCTTTACGCCATGGCATCATACGTTTTAATAAATGCAGTGCTTGTTTTTGTTCACCTTCACTTATTTCGCCAGCAGCGCCAATTTCTACCTTAGTAGAAATATCAACATGGCGTGTTGAAACCTCAGGCAAGTTTTTAAGCACTTTTTGCCATTTGGGTAAATCGCCGTGGCTTGCCTCTAACTGCCAATGCTTTAATTGCGCAGGTAAGGTTTCTAACCAGTGGCTAAGTGGGCTTTGTGCAATAGATGCGTAAAATTGATTAAACCATTGAGACATTAATAACTCTCTTTATTTAATTGCTACCATTGAGCAAAAATTAAAACATTGATACCACACTTGCGTTTGGCTAAAGCCAATGTCACTTAAACGATTAACGTGAGTACTGAGTGTGTCGGGACGCATTACGTTTTCAATAGCGGTACGCTTTTGGCTTATTTCAAGCTCAGAGTAACCATTGTGACGTTTAAAGTCGTGGTGCAAATCTATTAATAAATTATCGCATTGCTCATTTTCAGCTTTAATTTTTTCGCTTAGCAGCAATACACCGCCAGGTTTTAAATTCGCGTATATTTTTTCAAGCACCGCTTGGCGCTGAGCATGTGGAATAAACTGTAATGTAAAGTTCATTGCAACAACCGATGCATTTTGAATCTCAAGCTCATTAATATCGCCTAAAGTGACAGTAACTGGCACATCAGACTTAAAACCTTGTAAATGTACTTTACAGCGTTCAACCATAGCTTGAGAGTTATCTACGGCTATTATATGGCAGTTATCGGTACGAATGTTACGGCGCATGCTAAGCGTGACGGCACCCAGTGAGCAGCCTAAATCATATAAATTAGAATTACTTTGTGCATATTGCCCAGCAAGTTTGCCCATCGTACTTACAATAGTGGCATAGCCAGGCACAGAGCGCTGGATCATATCGGGGAATACTTCGACTACATTTTGATCAAAACTAAAGTCTTTAACTTGTTGCTCAGAGGCATAAATACTGTCTTTTATGGTCACGAAAGCAGTCTCTTTAAAAATAATAGTGCTATTTTAACATTTTATACTGGATAGTCAGTGATAAATTCAGTAGCTTGACTAGAATTATGAATAATAAGTACAAAAAGAGATTATTAAATGAGTAAAAGTAAGGTTATTAGTACAGACGATATCTTAGCAACCCTGTGTCACTCGGTAACAGGTGTGCTTACATCAGCCAGCGGTAATGGCATTAGTTATTCTGCTATGGTTCAAAAAATAACACGTACTTGTATGCGACCAGACATTGGTTGTTTTGTATTGTTTGATGGTGGTTTTACCGGTCTTGTAATTACAAACTTTACCTCGCAAGCTGCGATGGAAATTTATGGCGATTACATGCGCAATATGGGTATGCCTGAAGAAGAAATAGCGCACAGCCATTTATCTGATGATGTGTCTAACGTGTTAGGTGAGTTAATGAACCAAATTGTTGGCGACTTTACTTCAAAAGTGCGCGAGCAATTACACACCTCTATCACGCAAAATCAGCCAAAAATGATGGCAATTAACAAACAAGTTCAGATCTCGGTAGATACTACGATGGATCGCCCACAAGCCCGCCGCGTAACGTTTACCACCAGTAAGCAAAATATCTTTTATCTAGAGCTTGCTATGGATAAAACTGAGTTTATTAAACTGCATGATTTTGACATTGTAGAAGCTATAGACCCTGATGACATCATTGAGAATGAAGCAAAGCAACAAGCTGAAAAATCTAAAGCGGCTGCGTCTTCTGGACAAGATGATGACGATGACGACTTCATGGCAGGCTTAGGGCTTTAAAGCGAAACGTTTAAGCTGGTAGCTTGTAATAAATGATAAAACAAAAAGCGCGATTTTATATTGCGCTTTTCTGTTTTTGCTAGGCATCTTAGTTTCGCAATTAACTTTTTATCGCAAATTATGTAGGCTCAGTGTAAAGCATCTAGTTATAAGGATTTGCCCCCATCGCCACTACCACACAAAAAATTCGTAAATCTAATTCTAACTGATGATAACTCGGCTCCATATGGCAGCACAGTTGGTAAAAGCTTTTGTTGTGATCTTTTTCTTTAAAGTGGGCAAGCTCATGTACCACTAACGCTTTTAGTAATGGCTCTGGGGCACGCAGCAAGTCGCTGTTTATTGCTAAATCGTGTTTGCGGGTTTTACCTTGCATACGATACGTATGTGTACCAAGTGCATTAGTGATCATGTCGCCTTGCTTTTTAAATGCCGCACGACCAAACGGTGGGGCGTTTTTTAAATACTGTTTTTTAAGCTCTGTGGCGTAGCTATAAAGTAGTTTATCGCTGGTAATAGTGTGTGCTTGCGGATACTTTTTAAGTAAGTAGTCACATACCTTGTTGTTACTTATAAGGCTTAATACTTGCTCAACAATGTTAGCTGGGTAGCCGGTAAAGTAACGTGCGTATTCACTCATTATTATTTCTCTGTCGTTTTACTTTTAAAAAAGTGCTTGCTGGTGGGCTTCTTTTTCGCCAGTAAATGGGTTTAATGCTTTGTGATTATAACCAAGGTCCTTACAAAACTGCCTTGCTAATAATGGCGCTTCTCGGTTATCTGCCGTATGAAAAAACACATAAGGTGTTTTTCCTTCATCAAGCCATTGTTTTACTTTACTTAGCCACGGTTTATAAAAGGGTTTATAGTCGTTTTGTAAATCGGCTATAACAAAGCGCGTCATGGGTTGCGTGCTTGTAGCAATGGCATGCACGGGTAAATGCGGCTTTTTTTGTTGTGCATCTATTAGCGCTTCGGTTGTTGGTTTTACGGCAAAGAGGGCGCGAGTATCCATTGATATGCGATTTATGTTGTTTGCCATTAATAACTGATTAAGCGCTATTTCGGCTTCACCTTTTTGAAAAAACGCAGTATGACGTACCTCTACACCGTAATTAACCTCTTTTGGTAATAGGCTAATAAATTGGGCGAGTTTGGGTAAGTCGTCAGGGCCAAATGCTTTAGGTAATTGCAGCATGATTTGCCCAGTTTTTTCTAAAATAGGAGTAAACAAGTTTAGCCAATCAGTAAGCTCGGTTTGCACATTAGTAAGGTGCAATTCGTGGCTAAAGCGACGATTAAACTTAAACGTAAATTTAAAATCGTCGGGAACGCTGTTTGCCCAGCGCAACACGGTGCTTGGCGATGGGTCGGCGTAAAAACTGGTATTGCCTTCCACAGAATTAAAGTGTTGTGCGTATTGGCTAAGCATATCGGCGTTTTTACATTGGCTTGAAAATAAATTGCCTTTCCATGCGTTGCTCGACCACTGTGGGCATCCAATATATAACATACAAACTAGCGCCTTATTATAAAGTGGCGATAGTGTAGCAAATAACAAAACGAGCTGCTGTAAATTCAAGGGTAAAAGCCGTACACGCCCTAGCATCTTAATGTTAGTTGAGTATAATGCAGAGCTTAATTTGATTATTTTTAGATTGCTAGCGGCTTTATTTGTATTGTGGTGACCTGTTTTTTAAATCACACGCCTTAAAACAAATAACTTTAACCGTTTAAGCCTTTTATCTGACAGGAAAACTATGCGCTCTATATATTGCGGACAGCTAAATAAAACTCACGTAGATCAAGAAGTAGAACTATGTGGCTGGATCAACAAACGACGTGACCTTGGTGGACTTATCTTTGTCGATTTACGCGATAGAGAAGGTTTAGTGCAAGTTGTATTCGACTCTGACATTGAAGAGCTAATGAGTTCAGCGAACACACTTCGCCAAGAATTTTGTGTTCAGCTAAAAGGCACTGTACGTGCACGCCCAGATAGCCAAGTAAATAAAGACATGGCGACAGGCGAGATTGAAATTTTAGGTACTGAGCTTAATATTATTAACCGCTCAGAGCCATTACCGCTTGATTTTAACCAAGTAAACTCAGAAGAGCGTCGTTTAAAGTACCGTTACCTAGACTTACGTCGCCTAGAAATGAGTGACCGTATTAAATTACGTGCTAAAGCAAGCAGCTTTGTTCGTCGCTTTTTAGATGAAAACGGCTTTTTAGACATCGAAACACCTGTACTTACTAAAGCAACACCTGAAGGCGCGCGCGATTACTTAGTACCGAGCCGTGTTCATAAAGGTAGCTTTTACGCTTTACCACAGTCTCCACAGTTGTTTAAGCAATTGTTGATGATGTCGGGTTTTGACCGTTACTACCAAATTGTTAAATGTTTCCGTGATGAAGATTTACGTGCCGATCGCCAACCAGAATTTACCCAAATAGATATAGAAACCTCGTTCATGAGCTCTGATCAAGTACGTGGTATGACTGAAAAAATGGTCCGCGAAATGTGGCAAACATTGTTAGACGTTGATTTAGGCGATTTCCCAATCATGCCTTACAGCGAGGCAATGAGCCTTTACGGCTCTGATAAGCCAGATTTACGTAATCCAATGAAATTAGTTGATGTTGCAGATTTAGTGAAAGACGTAGAGTTTAATGTTTTCTCAGGTCCGGCTAACGACGAAAAAGGTCGCGTTGCTGTATTAACTGTTCCTGGTGGCGCTAAGCTCTCCCGTAAACAACTTGACGATTACACTAAGTTTATTGGTATTTACGGCGCTAAAGGCATGGCGTGGATGAAAGTAAATGACCACACTGCGGGCGCTGAGGGCGTTCAATCACCAGTGGCTAAGTTTTTAAGCGAAGACGTAATTACTAAATTGCTTGAACGTACTAATGCACAGTCTGGCGATATCATTTTATTTGGTGCTGATAAACGCAACACAGTAAATGAAGCTATGGGCGCACTGCGCGTTAAGATTGGTGTTGATTTAGAAATCACTAACCTTAATAGCTGGGCACCACTTTGGGTTGTAGACTTCCCAATGTTTGAAGAAGATGACGAAGGCACGTTGCATGCTGTGCATCATCCATTCACAGCTCCAAAAGACATTAACGCCAGTGAGCTTGAAGCAAACCCAGCTGCGGCTATTTCAGATGCCTACGATATGGTATTAAATGGCTACGAAGTAGGTGGTGGTTCGGTACGTATTCATAATGCAGATATGCAAGAAACCGCATTTAGAATTTTAGGTATTAACGAGCAAGAGCAACAAGATAAGTTTGGCTTTTTACTTGATGCACTTAAATACGGCACGCCACCACATGCTGGTTTAGCATTTGGTCTTGACCGTTTAGCTATGCTTTTATGTGGTACTGATAACATTCGTGACGTTATTGCTTTCCCTAAAACAACACAAGCGTCGTGTTTATTAACTAACGCGCCAAGTAAGCCTAACCTTGATTCGTTAGCTGAACTTGCAATTAGTGTTGTAGAAAAAGCGCCTTCTAGCGAAGAGTAATTCTGTTTAGCAAATAGCGATTAATATAAAAACCCTTGAGTGGCTTGCTTAAGGGTTTTTTTGTGCTTAAATTTAAGGGTGTTCATAATTTATACCAATCTGCTTATATATAGGGTCTATTTAACGTTAAGAAAATTACGCTAGAACTAGGCAAAAATTTTTGTATCTATTTGTTCTAAATAAAAAATTTTTAACGACGTTATAGTGCAATTTAATTCGTTAAATTGATCAAAGATTTATGCAGTTTGGTATTAACCACGCATGAAAAGGAATTCCTATGTCTGTTAATTTAACTCTATTTGGTGAGTTTTTAGTTTTTTTCATTTTATTTTGCATCCCTATATTTGCCTTTATTAGTTATAAAGTCGGTAAGCGTAAAAGTAACATGCCAAGCATTTTGGCCTTTGTTGGTGGATGCTTAGCATTATTCCCACTATTTGGTTTAATTTTTATTGCTGTGCTTGCGCTAAGAAAAGATTTACCTAAAAATAGCGCCTATGCTCATTAAAAATTAAGTCAACAGTGTCAATTGCCAATCATACTCATTATTTCGAACAACAATTTAGTACTTTGCAACACGCAGAGCAAACAACTGAAAATTCAGAATTTGAACAGTGCACATTTACCGATTGCGACTTTGCAGACGGTCAGTTTAAACATTGCCGATTTATAGAATGCAGTTTTAAAAACTGTAATTTATCGTCACTTAAATGGAACTACAGTTCACTTGAAAATGTAAGTTTTAGCCACTGTAAATTAAATAGTTTGCAATGGACTGACGTAGATTGGCCTGCGCTTAGTATCAATGCACCGGTGAGTTTTAATTATTGCGAGCTCAGTAATAGTTCTTTTTTTGAATTAACCCTTAAAGCCCTCAAACTAACACATTGCTTTGCTAAAAATGTTGATTTTAGACACGCTGATTTAAGCGGTAGTAAGTTTACAGGAACAGATTTTCGCGATAGTGAGTTTTTTCAAACTAACTTAACAAAATGCGATTTTGTAGGTGCTACAGCGTTTAATATTGATTTGAATAATAATATGTTAGCGAATGCTAAGTTTGATCGCTTCGAAGCACTTAATTTGCTTACCAGCCTTAATATAGAACTTTGTGATTAATTTAGTTTAATATGATTACATATCTAGAAGCGACAGCTTGGCTGGGCTTCTAGATACTGCGTGACTGCGTAATTAACGGCTAGGGCCATTTTTATTACGTGCACTGGCAAGCTGTCTTGCGATTTCTAATAACGCTGGTGAAATATCTTCAGCGCCATCTTTAATTAGTTTTGTAACGTCACCTGACGAAAACAAACCGTCACGCGGTGATTTAATACCTAACTCACGAACAAAATCCTTCGTTTTACCTGTGCTGCCTGTTTCAATAAACTTAAAAATAATACGTTCATTGTTGTTTTTAGCAGGTGCTTTTAGTGTTTCGATTTCGTCATGTATTGCAGTTAGTTTGTCTTCTAAAATTTCTATACGTTCTTGAATGCTATTGTATGATTTCATTTATTGGATCTTTTACTAAATATATTAAAACAATGGCGGCTATTATCGCATAGTTTGACAATAGAGAATGCAAACCTATAAAGTAAAAGTTATTTTTAATTAAAAACAATAATTTATATAAGTTTAAACATGCAAAAAACACCCAAAAAGCTTTTTATATTATGCGCACTAGCTCTAAGTACACCAGTAATAAGTACATCAGTTATAAGCACACCAGTAATAGGCGCAACAAGCTTTGCAAATGACGACGTTATAACCGATGAAAGCCGCAATCGCACTATTCCTATCAATATTACACTACCAAGTAACAGTGCGAAGTGCACTGAACAAGTAAAATGCGCTGTGGCGTTTATTAATGCGGGCTACGATATTAGCCATAATGAATATACGTTTGTTAGTAATGTGTTTAATCAGCGCGGATACTTAACAGTAGCTATAGCACATGAACTAAAAACCGACCCTTACCTTAATCGTGAGCAACCTTACTTAACCACTCGCATGGAAAACTGGCATCGTGGTGTAGTAACGCTTAAGTTTTTAGTTAATGAGCTCGCGAGTAAATATCCAACGTATGATTTTACAAATCTCGCCTTATTTGGGCACTCAAACGGCGGGGATATTTCGTCATTATACGGCTCTATTTATCCAAACGAGGTTAGTACTATTATTACGCTCGATCATCGCCGCATGTTGATCCCACGCAATAAAAACATTCGCGTAGTTACACTTCGCGGTAGTGATTACCCAGCTGATGCAAATGTGCTGTTAAACGATTCAGAGCTGGATAAGTTTCCTGTTACGCAAATAATGATAGAAAAATCGCGCCATAACGACATGTACGATGGTGGACCAAAATGGCTGGTCAATAGAATGAGTAAAGAAGTAGAGGGGTTTTTAGATAGCGGGACTTAATTAAAACCCTTTAAATAATTATTTATGAAAATAGTATTAGTAGATGTCACAAGTATAAAAAGTTAAACTTTACTCTTATTAAGCAGTTGAGAATATAACTAAAGTATAGGATTTAAGGATGGATCTAGAATTTAGAGTGTTACAGGCAGAACATGGTGATGCAATAGTTATTAGTGTTGATTTTGAGGGCGCTCGTAAAAATATTTTAATTGACGGTGGACCAGCTAAAACGTTTGAGTTCAGAAACATTCCTCGCCCTTTAAAATTATGCTTGAACGAGATCAAGTCGAAGTCAGAATTTGTTGATTTATTAATATTGACTCATGTTGATGATGATCATATTGGTGGGCTTCTTGTTGGCTTTAATAAGCCTGGATATTTATCGGATTTGACAAAAGAAGTTTGGTTTAACTCAGGTAAATTAGTTTTTAATCATTTTAATCAGCCACTTGATGACTCTAATTACGTAATTTTAAGAAATAATACTGGTGGTAATACTAGTATTGCTCAAGGTATTAAGTTAGAAGATTATCTTGAGGAAAAAAATAAGAACAGTCCTTTATGGACTCATCCACTAATTAAAGCTGGAGATGAATTTGAGCGATTTGGTTGTAAATTCAAATTTCTATCTCCATCACTAGAAAAGCTAGAAAAACTACTTGTAGTCTGGGAAAAGAAAAAAGCAGTATCAAATACCTCTGGTGCTAATAAGGATTACTCTAATTCATTAGAAGAGCTTTTATTGATGGATGAATTTAAAGAAGATAATTCCATCCATAATGGGAGTTCTCTTGCTTTCATTTTTGAATATTTAGATAAATCGTTATTGCTTTTGGGGGATGCCCATCCATCTGTAATTGCAGCTAATTTAAAATTACTTGGCTATTCTGCTAATAAACCATTAAAAGTTAATTATGTTAAAGTTTCACACCACGGAAGCAAAGCAAACACAAATGATGAACTACTATCTTTGCTGGATTGTAATAATTTTATAATATCAGCCAACGGACGACATCACGGCTTACCTAATAAAAAAACTCTTGCCCGTATTCTAAATCGCTTCCCGACCGGCAATTTATATTTTAATTACCCTGATTTAATTGGCGAAATTTTTAGTTCAGAAGAATTAGAAAGGGCTAACTTTAAAGCCCTCCATTGTAAGGATGTTATTTTAGTATGAATCAGATAGCTGCATCGATAGGGCAAGAGCACTCAGTAGTTGTTAATGGTGGAAGCGGTGTTTTAATACAATCAATGTCTAAAGATTATGCATATATTTTAACTGCTAAGCATTGTCTGCAAACAGAAAAAGATGATCCAAGTAGTCCATTGTTTAATGAACACAAAGTAGTTTCTAGTGATAGCGAAACGATTGAAGTTTTAGATATTATTCTTCATGAAACGAAAGATATCGCTATTTTAATAGTACCCCCAAGAGATAATATTGAGTTGATGCTTAGCGATGTGGTTTTGACTAATAATGACAAAGTTAGACTATGCGGATACCCAGATGACAGGAGGCAAGAGCCATTTGGTTATGCTTCATACATTTTTAACTATTCTGATACTGTGAACGGCGAAATTATTTTATCTCCAGAAGGAGCTTTATCTGAAGATAATATAGTAGGGTTTTCTGGAGGCGGGCTATTTAGTTCAAATCAACCAAGTTTACTTTATGCAATTGAAACAAAAATGAGCGGAAATACTGATAGAGAGTTTCATGGCAATATTTCTGCAATTTCTGTTAAGGAATTTATTAACTTAATTAATGAATCTAATAAAAAATATGAAAACCTACCTTTAGCACAAATTTTACCGTTACATCTTTCGAGTTTTGAGCATTTAATCGATTTTAGCTTTAATGTTAGTAAAAGTTGGAGTGACGATAATAAATTAACTTTTCTTATTCAAATTTTAAAAGATATTGCTAAAAATGAAATTCAAGTTAGTTTAAGCCCTAATGAAATATTAGATGATTTTAGACACTATATTCAAGTCCACAGCAGACCTAATCACGAAATACATTGTAAAGATCTTTGGATCTCGCTTTTAGAAGTAATAACAATATCTTTATTAATAGACCAACCAGCTATTATCGATAAAAATTATCTAGAGACAGTTTTTAAGTCTAGACGACTTGTATTTATAGGTGTTAATGGGACTTGGCAACAACATATTAGTGATATATTTGAGGCAGAACTGAAGGACTTTAATTCTGGCGGTATTGTCATAGCTAAAACCCTTTCTCCACAAAACTTAGTTCAGTTTTCTAGGGACAAGCTAAATAAACTTATTGAACTCAAAAATATTAGCCGACCTAAACCGAACCTTAACCACATAACAAATGTTAGATCAAATATTACAAAAATTAGCAGTATTGTTGATTTAAGCGCCTTGCATGGTGAATGCATAGAGCGTAAAGAAGATATCTTCGAAACACTAACAAATATAAATGATTATCCCAACAAATTAGTCGAGTTAAGGCTTGCGTTAGCAAATGAGTATGGAACTTACTTAATGGTCGAGGAGGCTGAAGATGATAAATAACTTTATTGAAGTTAGTGAAGGGAAAGTTGAATTATTGAACACAGTATTTCCTGATGTTAATTTTAAATTATTTCAAGCATATATTGATGGTAGTGCTTATTTTTCTGTTTTTTATTGTACTTTAGCTGATGAGAGTTTACTTCAGCAGCTTTGGAAGCGTATAAATAGCCTCATAAGTGTTGAGTATCAAACTCAAATTGAAAATGATTTTACGCGTTGGAACATATATCTGGTTTTTTCGATACCAATGAAGATCAGTAATTCTCTAAAATACTTGATTGAGAATGACACTTATTTTATGCGAAAAATTGTTGATGATTGTAATAATGGAAAAGAAATAGCGAGTTATCTTGATAATTATATTCTAGGTAAAGATATATCTTTTGGGCCCTCGGTCATTCCGAAAGAAGTAGAAATTCAGTACTCACAAATTACACTAGATTTATTGTCTGCAGACTTGCCATTGAATCGTTCACAAGAAAGCCAGAGAGCAAGAGGTGAATGGCTTGATAGTTTACTTCAAGGAACTGATAGTAATGAAATTTAAACGTGTAGAAATACAAGGTTTTAAAAGTTATTTAGATAAGATAGACGGTACTTTTGATTTTACCGTTAAAGAAGGAATCCCCGCAGATATCGTATCTATTTATGCACCGAATGGATTTGGAAAAACATCTTTCTACGATGCCATAGACTTTTGCATGACTAACAATATAACTCGATATATTAGGGATTCGGGTTTAGCAAATATACATAACACTGATGCAAAAGAGTTGAACCAAAAGGGGCAAAAACAGTACATTTTAAGATCGAAGAACGCTCCTCATGACCTTGAAACTATAGTGAAAGTTTTTACCGACGGTGATGAGTATCAAAGGGAAGTAAGTTTACCTCGTTCAGGAAGTAAAGATTATTCTTTTGAAAATAAAAAGACAGAACCCGAGGAGCGCTATTTTCGTTCAGTTATGCTCACTCAAGAAGCAGTTGATGGTTTTTTAAGAGAGCTTAAGCCTGAATCTCGATACGAAAGATTCATGGAAGAACAACTTGGTGGGGATAACTCACTTGAGGTGACCCGTCAACAAATTCAATTAATGCTGAGCACTCTAAAAAGTAAATTAGTTAAGTTTGAGGATGAAGCTAAAGATATTAACGATAAAAACTTAATGAAAGAGCAAAATAGTGAAACTAATTTTGACTCAAATTGTTTACTAACAACAAACAATTTTATTGTTAAGCTAAATAAACAAGGTTGTAATTTAAATCTATTAGATGATGGCTTTAATGAAGAGAAACATGCAAATCTAGAGCTGCAAATTAATGTTCATAAAAGTAATATCAATAATGAGGTTACACAGTTTTTTTCACAGAAAGAATATTTAGAATCACACCTGAATTCTTTTACTACTTATGAAAATCATCACAATGAAATAAAAAAGCTAAAAGAAATATTTGCTCAGTTATCTAAGCAAGAAGTTGATATCAAAGCTTATGAAGAGCTAAGCAATGAATTGCAAGTTTTACAAGAAAAGAAAAAGACCGATGAGCTTCATTTCAATAGCTTACTTGCGAAGGAAAAAGAGTTCCCTAGGTTTGTTGAAAAAATAAATTTACAGCCAAATTTATCGAAAAAAACAAAAGAAATAAGTGATAGATTAAGTGAAAACGTCAGGTTTTTTGAGAATAAAACGACTGTTTTAAATGATTTAGAAAAGCAAAGAAATACACTTTTTGTTGCAAGGGAAGAGTTTAATAGTAAGAGAAAAAATGCAACTTACTATTACACCGAAATAGTGCGGTTAGAAGCTATTATCGAACAGTTAAATAGCAGTGCAATTGAAACCGAACAAAGTGAATTAGAAGAGAAGGCCTCCAATTTAAAATCCATAGGTTTGAGACTTAAAAACTTAATGATTGAAAATAGTGATTCTTTTTTAGAGCATGATTTCATAAATGAAAAAATTTCTTTAATAGTTACAGAGTATTTAAATACTAAATCTAAAAACAGTGAATTTTTAAGTAAAAAGAAAGATGTAGAAGCGAAAATAAAGAAAACAAAACTAGAAAATAATTCAATATCTAAACTTATAGAACTTGGTACTGAGTTAATTAGCGAAAACCAAAGTGAGAACTGCCCTTTATGTCAACATAAGCATGATTCCTTTGAAGTGTTGGCTAAGTCTATCAGTACTAATTCCATTTTATCTGAGTATCAGCAACTGCTTTTTAAAGAGCTCGAAGACTGCCAAAAAAGTATAAAGTTAACAGAAGGCACTTTAGAAAAGTTGAGGGTAAACTTTACTACTGAAAAAGAAAATTACTTAATAGTTTTGAGAGAGCAACTTAAGCAGGTTTTTGAGAAAAAGCAATTAGTAAAAGAACAATTTAAAAATTTAAGCTTGTATAGAGTTGAACTTGACAAGTTAAAAATATTAACAGGTTACAAAGAATATAAACCTTTCATGACAGCTATTGAAAGTGGGTTTAGTAAAAATGAAGTTTTAATAACTGAAATTGAAGAAAAGATAACAGGTGTTGAAAATGAACGTAGTGCTTTAACTAAAGAGCATACTTATTTAACTACAGAACTAACTACTGCTAATAATCAAGAGAATGAAGTTGATAATTTTATTACCTATTATTCAGCGTTTTTAACGGATTTAAAAATCGCTAATGACTTATTTAAAGATCACTTTAATGAGCAAGAGTTAAAAAGCTCAATTAGTGAAGCGTTGAAAACGTTAAATCACAAATTCGAATTTCGTAACGAGGAGGTTAAAATTGCTAAAGCGAAAGTTGATACTTTAAAAGAACTTTATCCGCCATCGTTTTTTAATCACTTACCAGAAAATAAAGAGAGCTTAAAAACTCAGAAAGCTAAAAACATATCAAAAATCACAGAATTAAACTCATTATTACGCGAATTTTTCACAACAGTGAACAGGTTTAATCTAGGGCACTTATTAGAGGGTGATGATTGGGTTTCACTTAAGCAACGTTTTGGAGATGAAGTATCAACATTTCATCATAAAGTTGAGCAAGGTAAAGCTCAGGTCAATGGTTTAGGATCTTTAAAAGAGCATTCAGATCAAGTATTAGCTTATGTTGAGTTTACTAAGTCTACTAAAAGAATAAATGAGTTGAAACAGAGAATTGTAAGTTGTGAATCGATAAAACAAACATTGATTGCAGATTTAAGGCTTATTAATGATTCTCTAAAATCGCAGATTGACCAGTACTTTCATGTTGATTTGATTAATACTATTTATAGAAAAATAGATCCACATCCTGACTTTAAGAGAATTACATTTCAATGTTTATTTTCTGACGAAGGGAAACCAAAACTACAAGTGTATGTTGAAAATAATGAAGGTAACGATACAATTTCACCAACTTTGAGCTTTAGTTCTGCGCAAATAAATGTACTCAGTCTGAGTATTTTTTTAGCAAAAGCCCTTAATGTAAAAAATGGTGAAAACGATGTTGATTGTATATTTATTGATGATCCTATTCAGTCAATGGATAGCATCAATGCGCTTGGTGTAATTGATTTATTGAGGAATTTAAGTGTTACTCATGGTAAGCAAATAATAATTTCAACTCATGATGATAATTTCCATGAATTACTGAAGCAGAAGCTACCTCCAAACCTATTTAATTCTAAGTTTTTAGAACTGGAGTCGTTTGGTAAAGTCGCTTTTCACGAAGGGCAACATAACTTGGTGAATTAATTTTAGAGCGCAGTGTTACCTGCGCTATATTGATTTTATGGTAGTTACTCTACCAGTTCGCTTACAATAACTGGGTTATTATGTAGTGTTTTATGCACTGGGCATTTGTCGGCTATTTCGAGTAAACGCTGGCGTTGTGGCTCTGTTAAGTCGCCACGTAAAGTGATTTTACGAGTAATGGCTTCAAGGTTGCCAGTTTGCTCACAATCGTCGCAATCTTTGTTGTGATCGCGAGTGTGATCAAGCTCTACTTTTACATGATCTAGCGGTAAGTTTTTACGTGTAGCATACATACGCAGTGTCATGGCCGTACAGGCACCAAGTCCTGCTAATAAGTGATGATACGGATCGGGGCCTAAGTTTTTACCGCCTACTTTTATTGGCTCATCTGCAAGCCAAGTATGATCTTTTGTACTTACGTGCTGAGTAAATACGTGATCTTTTTCTTCAACAAGCACATTGCCACCCGTTAAGCTTGCCGTGTATTTTGTTTTGTCGTACTTAACGTAGCGATTAGCCCACGTTGCAATTATTTGTGCAGCGTAGTCGGCATCGTTTTTATTAGTAAGTAAGTGATCGGCGTTATCTAGGCTAATAAAGCTTTTAGGGTGCTTGGCTGATGCATAAATTTTTTCAGCTTCACTAATATTTACCGTTGCATCAATAGGCGAGTGCATTACTAATAATGCGCGCTTAAGTTTACTAATGTGGCTTTTATCGTACTTGGCTATATCGTCAATAAATTGCTTTTTGATGGTAAATTCACGACCGGCTAAGTTTACTTTAGCTTCACCTGCTGCGTTAATTTCATCAAGGTGTGCTGCAAAGTTATGCGCTACGTGCTGCGCATCTGACGGTGCGCCAATGGTTGTAATAGCCGATACTTCAGGAATATGCTCAGCAGCAGCAAGTACCGCAGCGCCGCCTAAACTGTGGCCAATAAGTAGCTGAGGCGGCGCAAAATGTTCACGTAAATGATCAGCGGCTGATACTAAATCTTGAATGTTTGACGAAAAGTTACTGTTAGCAAAGTCACCATCGCTATTACCTAAACCTGTAAAGTCAAAACGCAGTACCGCGATACCTTGTAGTGTTAATGCGCGGCTAATCCGTGTGGCTGCTGCTATGTCTTTACCACACGTAAAACAGTGGGCAAATAACGCGTAAAACTTAATATCGCCAGACGGGCGTTCAAGTTGGCCGGCAAGTTCTAAATCACCGCTTTTAAAAGATACTTTTTGTCGCATGAGAAGCCTTATTTACACAAATAAAATATATTCTAATAATAGACCAGAGATAGTTACTAAACCTTGCAAATTCAACGTTTTTTTGTAAATTGATCTTGATCAAACCAAGCGATGGTGGCGCAGCTTTGCGGACATATGTCCTTATGTTTTTGAGGTCATTTGTCTATCCTCACATAGCGCTATAATGAAGGCTTTGCTACTTTATATAAGTAATTTAGCACTATTGAAAGCAACTCACTTCACACAACCTATTCACTGGAACGTACAATGCAATTACCTACTGTTGATTATAAAGCTCCCGATGCGGCTGCACAATTTGTTGAATCGTTAAGAAATACTGGATTTGGCGTTTTAAAAAACCACCCAATCCCACAATCTTTAGTTGAGTCTATTTACAAAAATTGGCAAGACTTTTTTAACTCAGAGCAAAAGCAGGACTTTTTATTCTCTAAAGACACTCAAGACGGTTACTTTCCGCCTTCAGTATCTGAAGTGGCGAAAGGCTTTACAATAAAAGACATTAAAGAGTACTTTCATGTGTACCCTAAAGGTCGCGTTCCTGCCCAGCTTGAAGCTGATGTACGTGAATACTATCGTTTAGCAAGTGAATTTGCGGGCACATTATTAAGCTGGGTTCAGGCTGAAGCGCCAGCTGATGTACGTGCTAAATTTTCGATTGATTTAAAAGACATGATTGCCGATTCGGAGCAAACATTGTTACGTATCCTACATTACCCACCAATGACGGGTGATGAAGAACCAGGTGCTATTCGCGCAGCAGCCCATGGCGATATTAATTTATTGACTGTATTGCCAGCATCAAACGAGCCTGGTTTACAAGTTCAAAAAACAGATGGCGGTTGGTTAGACGTGCCATGTGATTTTGGCAGCTTAATTATTAATATTGGCGACATGCTACAAGAAGCGTCGGGCGGGTATTTTCCATCGACAATTCACCGTGTAATTAACCCAACGGGTAAAGCATCTACTAAATCGCGTATTTCACTACCGTTATTTTTACACCCGCATCCAGATGTTGTGTTGTCAGAGCGCTACACGGCAGATAGCTACTTGCAAGAACGTTTGCGTGAGTTAGGTGTTAAGTAACTCTAATACTTAGAGTAATTAAGTATAAACAAAAAACGGCCTATGGCCGTTTTTTGCATTTTTGAGCAACTTGAGCGAAGGTTTAATTTTAATAAACTATGCTCAATTGCCTGCAACGCAAATAATGGCATGCATTCTTAGCTACTACAGGTATAATGCGCGCAACTGGCTAATGTAGCCTTATTTAAAAGAGAGTTTATATGAGTTTTGAAGGTTTAGGTTTATCACAGTCTTTGGTTAATGCGGTTTTAGAAAAGGGCTATGAAACGCCAACGCCGATTCAGGCTCAAGCAATTCCTGCAATTATTGAACGTCGTGATGTTATGGCGGCTGCGCAAACAGGTACTGGCAAAACGGCTGGTTTTACATTACCACTTATTGAGCGTTTGTCGTCGGGCCCTAAAGCTAAAAGTAATCACGTACGTGCGCTTATTTTAACGCCTACACGTGAACTTGCTTTGCAAGTAAGTGAAAACGTTGAAGAGTACGCTAAGCATTCAGATGTGAGCTCGTTTGTAGTTTACGGTGGCGTTAAAATTAACCCACAAATGCAGCGTCTTCGAAAAGGTGTTGATATTTTAGTAGCAACGCCGGGTCGTTTAATTGACTTACATAATCAAAATGCAGTTAAATTTGATAGCGTTGAAGTGCTTGTACTCGATGAAGCTGACCGTATGTTAGACATGGGCTTTATTCACGATATTAAACGCTTAATTGCTAAAATGCCTGCTAAACGTCAAAACTTGATGTTTTCGGCAACATTTTCTGACGAAATTCGTGCACTAGCAAAAGGGCTAATTAATGACCCTGTTGAAATTTCAGTTGCTGCAAAAAATACCACAGCTAAAAGTGTTACTCAGTGCGTTTACGCGGTAGATAAAACACGTAAAACAGCATTGCTAAGCCACTTGATTCGCACTAACGATTGGCAACAAGTGTTAGTATTTAGCCGCACAAAGCACGGTGCTAACCGCTTAGTTAAACAACTAGAGCGCGATGATATTGTAGGCGCGGCTATCCACGGTAATAAATCACAAGGCGCACGTGTTAAAGCACTTGATGGTTTTAAAAGTGGTGAAGTACGTGTACTAGTAGCAACAGACATTGTTGCACGTGGTTTAGACATTGTTGAATTACCGCATGTTGTTAACTACGACTTACCAAACGTATATGAAGATTACGTTCACCGTATTGGCCGTACAGGCCGTGCTGGTGCATCGGGTCATGCAATTTCGTTTGTAACAACAGAAGATGCTGTTGATTTATACGGTATTGAACGTTTTATTGGCGAGCTTATTCCGCGTGCTGAAGAAGATGGTTTTGAGCCTATTAACCCAGTAGCTGAACGCGCATTAGATGCTCGTCCGTTACCGGCTAAAAAGCCTAAGAAAAAGCAGCCTTTTAATAAGCCTAAATCTGATAGCAGCAAGCCTAACAGTAAAAAGCCTAACAATGGTGGTAATGGTACAGGCCCACGCCGTGGTGGTTCTAAAAAGCCAGCAGCTAAAACAGATGACAGCGCGCAAAACCCATGGGCAAAGCGTGAATCTGTTGGCGGTAATGGCCAACGCCGTCGTCGCACAAATAACGATTAATCATTATTAATGATTGTGTTGGCGTTTAATTAATTTAGAATTTAGTTAAAGGCTGATACAAAAAACGCGCTCCCTTCCTGATAGGAGTAGCGCGTTTTTTATTGCCTGTAATTTGTTATTAGCTGATCAAATAGTTAATGGCCAAGCCTACAAATAAAGTAACACTTACGCTAAGTAGTGTGCCGAGCATAACGTACTCGGTAAGTTTTTTATCTTTACTAGCACTTAAATCGCCAAACCTAAATACCGACTTTGCAGCAAGTAAAAAACCAAGCCCTGCAAATTGGTCAAGCAATATAAAGCTCAGCATAAGTACGCGCTCAAGCATACCAATGCTTTGCCCTGCAAGTGGTAAGCTACCAGTACTTGAAAAGTTACTTGTTAAACGCTCTAACATCATTCTTATAAATACGGCGCAGGGGCTTAAAATAATTAAATAACCGCATACCACCCACAGTATTTTGGGATCAGTGAGCATATTATTAATTGCTGTCATAAAGCTACTGTTATCAGTTAGCCAAATACTGAGCGCAATAATAACGAGTATGTGCGCTATTTGATCTAGTAAGAAAGGCACCACGCCTTTATTAGAATACGATTTAGCTATATCAATAAAGTAATGGCTCACCATAATGCTCGCTGTGGCAATTAAAACACTGCTTAGTTGCTGCCACCCAAATGTGTATTCCCACACGGTAATAATGAGTGCACTTGTTACACCATGCACTAGTACATGAAAATAAAGCTTATTGGCTTTAAAGTGGCGGGTGTTTCTGTCGTTTACCCAACTCATAGGTTGCCAGTAAAAATCAGCGAGTAAGTGGCCAATAATAAGCGCGACCAGTAAAAGTGAAAACGTCATTATTCACCTCCTTTAATTATATTTTTTATAACGTGTTGTGTGTGCTTAATAAAGCGTTCTATAAGTTGGTAGTGCGCTAAATTTAGTAGCTTAGTTACATTTTCACGGCTGGTTTTAAGCTCTTTAGCCATTGCAGCGTGGCTGTTGTCTGGTGATGTTAAATAGACATAAAGGGCATTTGCTTGTTTTTGCGTGATTTTAGTGAGCAATACGTCAGCAAAGGCTAAATTAAGATTTAAGCTTTCATCGAGCTGCCGCTCGTTAATACTAAAAACAAAGCGTTGGTTACCTATTTTATCAAGGCCTTGCCCCGAAAGCGTAAAAGCAGAGCCGGTTGCTGTTTTTATATCGCTGCGTGGGTTATCTATTTGCCCAAGCGCTAAGCTTTGGCGTAGCTCATAACCTGAGGATTTAAGGTGTAAATACACTAGTATGGCATTTCTAAAAAGGTGCTCAGGATTATTAACTTGTAACTGAAAGGCATCGCCTCGATATATATTCCAAAGTGTTTGCTCACCCGAAATATTTCGCAAACTTTGCTCTAGTTGGTAAAGCATGGCATCGTACTGCTGCTTAGGGATAGTTTGCGATTTAATAATATCGCCGCTGATCACACCAATCATAAAAATCTCAAAATGGTTACTTTTTAATATGTAACCAATATTGGTTACATAAGAGTATGTAACTAATTTAGGTTACTTAAATATAAATTGCAAGGTACACTTATTTTAATTGCTATTAATCCTCACTAGGACACTAAATGACTTTACAAAACGAGCAGCAAAGCACGAAACCACGAGTCGGTATTTTTGTTGATGTACAAAATATTTATTACACGTGCCGCGAGAGTTACGGAAAAAACTTTGACTACAATGCGTTTTGGCGAGTAATGCAGGCGCAATACAATATTGAATGTGCTTTTGCATATGCAATTTACCGAGGGGATGAAAAGCAAAATCAGTTTCAAAATATTTTGCGTGCGATTGGTTTTGAGGTAAAGCTAAAGCCATTTATTCAACGCCGTGATGGCAGTGCTAAAGGCGATTGGGATGTAGGCATAACAATAGATATGTTAGAGCAGGGTAAAAATCTTGATAAGGTTATTTTGCTCTCTGGCGATGGTGACTTTGCTTTGTTACTTGGACATTTAAAAAATCAATATAATGTACCGTGCGATGTTTATGGTGCCGACAGGTTAACCGCTGAGGTATTAAAACAAAGCGCAGAGCAATTTCATTTAATTGATAATACTTTGCTACTTTAACAGCAAAAAATAGTTAAAAAAGTGCAAGCTAAGTGCCTGCAACATGAGAGATTTTAATACAAAGCCGTAATAGATGAATTAAGCCTTATATAGGCTTTTTTATTACTGTAATCAATTGGGTTTACTAAATGATTATGGTAATTTTAAAGCATAACGAGTTACCAAGGACTTACATGCTTCATTACAGCAACATGCCACTAGACAGAGGCTCAAATTTTCGCAAAGACCCATCGTGGCTTAAAGCGCAAATGTCGGCGCAAAGTAAATGGGTTTTAGTTAAAAATAATCAAACCCTATTTATTAAAGATACCCCAAAAGTAAGCTATTTAAGATATCAACAAGTGGCCCATTTAGATTTAACGAGTGCTATTTTTGTTGGTTTAAACAATGCTAAACAGGGTGTGTTTGCACTGGATGTCTCTGATCTGGATGAAAGCGTACTTACACCTTTAATAGAGGACGCGCAGTTTTTTGACATTCGCCAATATGGGCCTCAAGTGACCATTAAATATGCCTCAATAGCCGCCCTTGCGAGAGGTTTATGTTATTGGCATGCCACGCATCGTTTTTGTGGACGCTGTGGTAGTAAAAATCGTTCAGTGGAAGCTGGGCACTCTCGGCTGTGTGAAAACGAAAACTGTAAGCATCCTACATTTCCGCGCACCGATCCTGCGGTAATTATGGTCGTTACTAAGGTATTTGCTGATGGAGTAGAGCGATGCTTGTTAGGTCGCCAAGCTGCGTGGCCTGCTGGTATGTATTCGTCGCTTGCTGGGTTTGTAGATCCTGGGGAGACACTTGAGCAAGCCGTTGCGCGTGAAGTGAAAGAAGAGGCTGGTATAGAGGTTGGAAACGTACGTTATGTTGCATCTCAACCGTGGCCGTTCCCATCGTCAATTATGCTTGGTTTTTTTGCACAGGCAACGTCTGAACAAATTAACGTAGATAAAGAAGAGCTAGACGATGCAAAATGGTTTAGTCGTGAAGACTTAGCACAATTTGGTAATTGGCACGAAGAAGGTGAGCATTTAAAGCTGCCTAGAACCGATTCTATCTCTCGTTATTTAATTGAGCATTGGCGTACAAACCCTTAAGGATTAACAATGTCGAGTAAAAGTAATAAAAACACTCAGCTGGTATCATCAGGGCGTAAAAAAGCCTATACACATGGCGTAGTAAACCCCGTTGTACAGCGTGCATCTACCATTTTATTTGATACCGTAGCAGATTTAAAAGAAGCAGCTAAAACCCGTGGCGATAAAACGTTATTTTATGGGCGCCGAGGGACAACAACACACTTTGCGCTACAAGAAGCGATTACAGAACTTGAGGGCGGCGAAGGGTGTGCATTATACCCCTGTGGCGCAGCAGCGATCAGCCAAGTGTTATTATCGTTTTTAAAAACCGGTGATCATATGTTAATGGTTGATAATGCATACGAACCAACCCGTGATTTTTGCGATAAGATTTTAGCCGGATTGGGCATTACAACAACCTTCTACCCGCCAACCATTGGCGCAGGTATTAAAGATTACATTCAGCCAAATACCAAAGTGTTGTTTTTAGAATCCCCAGGTTCTATTACGATGGAAGTGCAAGATGTACCCGCTATGGTAAAAGTAGCCAATGAGCATAATGTAATGACCATGCTTGATAACACCTACGGAAATGGCTTGCATTATCGCCCGCTAGAGCACGGTGTAGACATTAGTATTCAAGCCGCAACTAAATATATTGTTGGCCATTCAGATGTGATGATGGGTGTGGCTGTTGCTAATAAAAAGTATTGGCCAACCTTGCGCGAAAACTCATACTTACTAGGGCAATGTACCAGTGCCGATGATGCGTATTTAGCACTTAGAGGCCTTCGTACAATGGGTGTGCGTTTAAATCAACATGAAAAAGCAGCAATAGAAGTTGCTAAATGGCTTGAACAACATGAGCTTGTTGATCATATTCGCCACCCTGCATTTGCAACATGCCCAGGGCATGCGTTTTTTAAACGTGATTTTGATGGCAGTAACGGGTTGTTCTCATTTGTGATGAAAACCGGCAATCAAAAAGCGATTGATCAATTTTTAGATAGTCTTGAGCATATTAAAATGGGCTTTTCGTGGGGCGGTTTTGAAAGTTTAGTAACGGCTAATTTAACCATGAAAGGCTTGCGTTCAAATACAGGCTGGGATTTAGGGCCGGTTATTCGCCTGCACATAGGCCTTGAAGATGTAGACGATTTAATTAGCGATTTAAGCCAAGCACTTGAGGTTTATAAGCAGTATTTATAATTTTTAACACAGTTTATGTTGTTACATTTAAATGTATTGTTACAAAGCTCACCATAGGTGAGCTTTTTTTTGCTGGTAATTCAAGATGTTTACACTTAGTGTGGATAAATACACAGAAAATAAAACGTCATTAAGGATAGTCAATGGCAACACCATTACCGATAAACGTAGGGCGATTAACGCAAATAGCGGGATTTGAGCTTGTACGTATGTTTTTAACTAAACGTGGACTTATTGCATTAGCTGCCTTTGCATTGGTGTGGCTAATAATACTGCGCTACCCAATAGGGCAGGCAGTAGGCATTGTAAGTGCGCCCGATTTTGAGCAAATAGCCCGAGATATATCAGGTTCTATTGGTTTAAGTAAGTTATTAGATTGGCCTGAGGCCGAATTTGCTATGTATTGGCTAATAGCGCTTTATAGCTTTCCCGTTTTTGGTTTATTTATTTGTAGCGATCAAACAGTAGGCGACAGAGAGCGTGGCACACTGAGGTTTTTATCACTGCGCTCCACTCGCTTTGAAATACTGTTTGGCCGTTTTTTAGGGCAGCTAGCGGTATTAGCCTGCTTAGTGGGCATTACTCTTGTGGCTACGCTCGCTGTACTAGGATTTAGAGATCCAAGTTTACTGGCAGGTGGTTTTGCCCGTGCACTTTCTATATTTTTTATATTAGTGATTACTTTATGCCCATTTGTAGCACTTATGACGTTAATAAATACCTTTGCTCGCTCATCGCGTTTATCTATCGTGCTGGCAATTTTATACTTTGCGGCAGGTGGTATTGTTGTGGGCATATTGCAATGGCAAATACCCGCATTTAGTATGCTTGATTATTTATTTCCGGGTGTGCAAATAGAGCTATTAGCGGGGCAAAATTTACCACTATTGAGCGCTGTGGCTATTCCCCTTATGCAAACTGCGGTGCTACTAAGCATTGCTCAACGTATTTTTGCAAGGAGCTCACTATGAGATCATTAATTACAGCCAGCGGTTTGAGTAAATCGTACGGTGCAAAATTGGCGCTTAATAATGTGAACTTTGAAATTAACAAAGGCGCACCAGTGGCGCTTGTTGGGCCAAATGGTGCAGGTAAAACCACCTTATTTAGTTTGTTATGTGGCTATATAGCGCCAAGTAAAGGAAGTCTTGAAATATTAGGGCATAAGCCTGGCAGTGCTGCTTTATTTAATAAGGTAAGTGCGCTACCGCAAGATGCTCAGCTCGACCCTCGCTTTAGTATAGATAAGCAACTCGCTTTTTATGCAAAGTTACAAGGCATGGGGGCCAAGCAAAGCCAAACCGAAGCACTACGTGTACTTGATTTAGTGGGATTAAAAGAAACTGCAAAGCAGCGTGCAGGGGACTTATCGCACGGTATGCGTAAACGTGTAACGATAGCGCAAGCACTTATTGGCTCACCAGAAATTGTCATGCTTGATGAAGCAACGGCAGGGCTTGATCCGATTCATGCCAGAGAAGTGCGCGAGCTGGTATCTGAATTAAGTGAGCAGGCTACATTTATTTTAAGCTCTCACGATTTAACAGAGCTTGAGCGACTATGCTCACAGGTACTTCATTTAGATAAAGGTGTACTAAGCGAACATCAAACAAAAACTAATAATACCGATAAACACTTTTATACATTAATGCTCAGTGAAGCTTATCAAAATGTTGAGCAACAGCTTCAAGCAATTACTGGTGTGAGTCGCGTATATATGAGTCAACATAAAGAGTATGTTATTGAATATCAGCCAACAGACGAGCCGCTTGATGTTGTATTGCTAAATTTTTGTCATCAGCATAACTGGCAATATAGACAATTAGTTAATGGCCACACACTAGAAAATCAAATATTTAAGCAAGAAAGCATATAAAGATTAATAGTGAGAAGGCAATAACGTTTATTTTAGAAAAATTATTGACGACAAAAACAAAAGTAGAAATAAAGTAGTGCACAATGTATTTTTTTTACTGATTAATAATTGTTTCTATGGTCAAAGTAGGTGTAATTAGCTTTAAAATTAAGCTAATTACACTTTTGAGGGTTATTAAAAAAAGCTTAATAAATTAAATAAAAGGTAATGTGGTTTGAATTTATACCTAAAAAAGTATTTTTTACTAAAAAAAATTTAAATTAGTAAAAATTTTAACTGCGGTAATGCTATTAATGAAGTTTATCGGATAATTGAAAAAGAGATCACTTTAGCTGCAAACTGTACCGTATTTACTGGCTTTTCAAATCATACTTATTGCAAGTAGTTGTTGACTCAATGTTGCAACTACTTTAAATTAACATTTGCTAATATTTAATTACAAATACCTCATTAAAATCAGATTGTTATATAACCCACCATTCAGTTTTCATTCATTTTTTAGGCGTTAGGATGCGCTCCGACTTGAGCTACACAGCTTAAGCATAAAAAGTAATATTCATAGGGAAATTTCAGAATGAAAAAATTAGCCGTTATCATTTCAAGCATTTTATTATCAAGCGCTGCAACCACTGCAATGGCAGCAGATAGCTACCAATCAATTAGCAATTTAGGCTACCAATACACAGATAGTAATAATGATGATCAATTTAAAATTGATTCTACGTATTATTTTTCTCCTAAAAAAACATTAGGTCCGTACGACCAATTTGAATACATTAACAAGCAAAGTAACGTTTATGGTGCTTACACTGATAACGATGCTGGTGATGTAACTGCAATTGGTGGTGAATACTTCTATAAAGATGTTGTTGTTGGTGCTTCTTACGAAAACAGTGATTTTGGTTCAAACAATGAGTCTTACTCATTAACAGCGGGTTATTTTTTCAACCCAGATTTACTTGCAAAAGTAAAATTTGTTGATAATAACGATGGCGATAATTACACATTATTTTCATTAGCATATAACCACATGCTTAATGACACAGATTACGTTGGCGTAACTGTTGAGTCAGATGATGATTTTGATTCTCGTTCAGTAGCTGCTAAATACTTTGTTGATTTACAACAAGGCAACTTTTTAACGGTTGAAGGTACATTTTTAAGCCTTGATGAAGCTGATGATCACTGGAATGTTGAAACAAATTACTACTTCAGTAAAGCGACATCAGTATTTGCATCTTACGATAAAGAAGATGCTTACAGCTTTGGTGCACAACACTTCTTTAACCACAACATCGGTTTAAAAGTAGGTTACGGAAACAACGCTGATGACTCTGATAACGATACTTACTTCGCTAACATGCGTTTTCAGTTTTAATTAAGTTTTAAACTTATTTAATACAAAAGTAATATTGAAAAGCCCGCTAATTTAGCGGGCTTTGTTGTTATTAGACAAGTGCATTATTACCAGCCGCAGTTGCGGCCTTCATTTTGCTTATCTAAGTATGTTTGTAATGGCGCAAAGTAATCGAGCATTGCAGTTGCATCCATCTGTGGTTTACCTGTTATGCTTTCAAGCGCTTCTTGCCAAGGTCGAGATGAGCCCATTTCAAGCATGGCGTTTAGCTTTTCGCCGGCTTCTTTTGAGTTGTAAATAGAGCAGCGATGAATCGCTTTATCGTTACCGGCAATTTCACATAAACTGCGATGAAACTCAAATTGTAAAATATGCGCTAGAAAATAACGAGTGTAAGGCGTATTACCTGGAACGTGGTACTTAGCACCCGGATCAAAGTCGTTTTCGCTACGTGCAATAGGGGCTTGTACTCCTTGGTATTTTTCACGCAGTTCCCACCATGCTTTATTGTAGTTCTCAGGTGTTACTTCACCTGAAAATACCTGCCAGCGCCACTGATCAACCATTAGGCTAAAGGGTACAAAGGCAACTTTATCGAGAGCCATTTTCATTAGTAAACCGATGTCTTTTGATTCATCTGGAACTTGTTCAAGCAAACCAATTTCTTTTAAATATCCAGGCGTAACAGATAAAGCAATGGTATCGCCAATGGCCTCATGAAAACCATCGTTAGCACTTTCTTGGTAAAATAAAGGTTGTTTGTTGTACGCACGCTGATAAAAGTTATGGCCTAACTCATGATGAATAACTGAAAACTCTTCGCCTGTACGCTGAATACACATTTTAATACGCAAATCGTCTTTACTGTCGATGTTCCATGCTGATGCATGGCATTGCACATCTCTATCTTTTGGTTTGATAAACAGTGAGCGTTCGTAAAATGTAGTTGGCAATGCATCAAAGCCCATTGAGGTAAAAAAGCTTTCAGCTCCTTTTACCATTTTGAGTTCGTCATAGTCATGCTTTGCTAGTAATTCGGTTACGTCATAACCCGGATCAGCGTTTTCTGGAGCAACGACATCGTAAATATTACCCCATGCTTGCGCCCACATATTACCAAGTAAGTGCGCTGGAATAGGTTGATTTTGTGGTACTTTGTCTGTGCCATATTTTTCGCCTAACTTAGCGCGAACATGGCAGTGCAGTGAGTTATATAATGGTTTAACTTGGCCCCAAATACGATCAAGCTCGGTGGTGAAGTCATCAGCAGGCATATCGTATTTACTGCGCCACATCGCGCCGGTATCGACATAACCAAGCTCTTTTGCCCCTTCGTTTGTCAGGACTACTTGTTGCGCGTAAAGTGGGCGCATTGGCTTTGATATTTGACGCCAACCTTGCCATAAATCAAGTAGTTCGTTGTAATTTCGGCTGGTGGCCATTGTAGATGTCATGTCGCCTAGGCTCAAACAGCTGCCATCTTCTTTGCAGTATTTACCTTTACCGTATAAACCACCAAGTTGTGCAACAATATTTGAAAGTTGTGCTGTTTTATCTGCGTCTTGTGGTGCTGGCAATGTAAGGGCTAGTTTTAGTTTATCAAGTTTTCGGCGGGCATCGTAATCAAGGACGAGTGTATCGTATTTAGCCGCTTCGTTGGCTAAGCGCACAACAGTTTCGGTCATTTTACGATTAACCTCGGCAGATAAAGCTGACGTATCGTGAGTAATAAAGTTTGCGTAAATCCACTCTGCACGGCTCGATTCTAAATAAAGTGCACTCAATTCTTTTTCTGTGTTTGTTATAAATGTATTTGCATCTTTAGCTGTTACAGCTTTTTTAGTGTGTGCTGAATCGGTGGTGTCTATGTTTATTTCTGCGTCGCAGGCAGCTAAAGCAAGAGTACTTGCGACCATTAAGGCGCTTATACTCAGCTTATGGCGAGGTGTGTTCATCGTATTTATTCCCTTCGTTTATTGTTATTTAGAGCGGTGATAATAACAGTGAACTTTCAAAGAATAAATGAATGCGTTGGTCCGATTGAGGGATTTCGCAATGATTGTATTTAAATCAGGATAGGTCATAATTGAATCACTATTTAATTTAATGTGTAAGGAATGTGCGCATGTCGGTATTTATCATTTTACTGGTTGTGGTGGTGGTTATTTTTGCAGTTAAAGATATTCGCCTAAACCTGATCAGTCGTCCTACATTTAAAATGTTTAAAAAGGTACTTCCCCCGTTATCGCAAACTGAGCGAGAGGCAATGGAGGCAGGCGATGTTTGGTGGGATGGTGAACTATTTAGTGGCAACCCCGATTGGCAAAAGCTACATCGCTTTCCTAAACCTGAATTAAGCGATAAAGAAAACGCATTTATGGCTGATCAAGTAGAGACTTTATTGGCAATGCTTGATGATTATCAAATTGTACAAAAAGATAAAGACTTACCAAAAGAAGTGTGGGATTACCTAAAAACGGAAGGTTTTTTTGCGCTGATCATTCCTGAAAAGTTTGGCGGTCGTGAGTTCTCAGCAATTGCTAATTCAACGATAGTGTCAAAAATTTCGACTAAAAGTTTAACTGCTGCAGTGACTGTTATGGTGCCAAATAGCTTAGGCCCGGGCGAGTTACTCCTTCACTATGGTACTAAAGAGCAGCAAGACCGTTGGCTACCAAGTTTAGCTAATGGCACAGATGTGCCTTGTTTTGCGTTAACGGGACCCGAAGCGGGCTCTGATGCGGGCAGTATTCCTGATTCAGGCGTTGTGTGTATGGGGGAGCACAATGGCGAGCAGGTGATGGGTCTGCGCTTAAACTGGTCAAAGCGCTATATTACACTTGCACCGGTGGCTACAGTACTAGGCTTGGCATTTAAAATGTATGATCCTGATGGTTTGTTGGGTGATAAAAAAGAGCTGGGAATTACGTGTGCGCTTATACCAACAAATCATCATGGCGTTGAAACGGGTGAACGTCATTATCCGCTTAATATGGCCTTCATGAATGGCACAACGTACGGTAAAGATGTATTTATACCACTGGATTGGATTATAGGTGGGCAAGAATGCGCAGGGCGCGGTTGGAGAATGCTTGTTGAGTGTTTAAGTGCTGGTCGTGGTATATCGCTGCCTGCATTAAGTGCGGCTACAGGTCACTTGGCATCAAAAATGACATCGGCTTATGCAGTGGTGCGCCAGCAGTTTGGTGTATCTATAGGGCAATTTGAAGGTGTGCAAGAGGCACTTGCGCGTATTGGTGGTTTAACTTACGCACTTGAATCGTGCAGGCTAATGACAGCAGGTGCGATTGATTTAAAGCTAAGTCCGTCAGTTGTAACCGCAATTGCTAAATACCATATGACCGAAATGGGGCGTACAGTAATGAACGATGCAATGGATATTCATTCGGGCAAAGGGATTCAAGTTGGCCCAAATAACTATTTAGCGCATGGCTATATGGGGATTCCTGTATCGATCACGGTAGAAGGCGCGAATATTTTAACCCGTAATTTAATGATATTTGGGCAAGGTGCCACGCGCTGCCATCCGTTTGTTTTAAAAGAAATGGAAGCCGCTGCAATGGAAGATAATGACGCAGCACTTGGGCAGTTCGATAGTTTATTAATGAACCATATACTATTTGCTGCAAGTAATGCCAGCATGGCATTTGTGCATGGCCTAACTCGCAGCTATTTTGCTAAAGCACCCGTGAGCGGTGAAACCGCAGTTTATTATAAACAATTGAGTAGAATGAGCCGAGGTTTGGCTATTTGTACCGACGTTGCAATGCTAATGCTCGGTGGTGAGCTTAAGCGAAAAGAAATGATATCGGCACGTTTAGGTGATGTGCTGAGCCATTTGTATTTAGCATCAACCGTTTTAAAGCGTTACGAAGACGAAGGACGCCAACAAGCAGACTTACCCTTTGTTAAATATGCAATTGAAAATTCACTATTTGAAATTGGCCAAGCATTTAATGGCTTCTTTAAAAACTTTTCAAACCCTGTTGTTAATTTCATCCTTAAACGCATTGTGTTCCCTGTGGGTAATCATTACCACAGACCAAGTGATGAAATAGCGCAAAGTATTTGTGAGCACATGACTCAACCGGGTGTGTTTCGAAACCGCTTAACGCATTTATGTTATGTAGACGAAAATGCGGGTACGGGGATTATGGAAAATGCATTTTTAGCAATGCATGACATGCAAGCGCAGTTTAAAGACCTAAAACAATGGCAGCGTAAGGGCAGTGTGCCTGCAACGCTTGATATTGAAGGTGCGATAAACTATGCGCTTGAAAATAAGTTGCTCGAACAGGCTGACGCGGATGCAATGCATCATGCTAATAAACTGCGAAAACAAGCCATTGCGGTTGATAACTTTAAAGCAGGTGAGCTTTGAGCAAGTACTTAAATAACCTGAACTCTGGATACTAAACCTATCTCGAGCAGCTATTTTCAGTGCTAACTGCGTTGAATTTACGTGCAATAGGCCATCTATTGACGCGTAAATTCGCCTTGTTTTCACTGAAAATCTCTCAACCAGAGCTCAGGTTAAATAACAATTAAAATACAAAGGCCTTATAAATATAAGGCCTTTGCTTAAGTTTATTTATCGTGCGTAAGGGTCGGCAAGTATTTTATCTACATACCATTTGCCTTTTGTATGTATCATATTTACGCTGCGCATCTCATCAACTTTTTTGCCATTAATATAACCGGTAAAAACAATATTAATTTTAGCTTTGTCACCGTATTGTTCACGTAAGCTCGTATTCGATCTATCAACCTCAATAATCACTTCATCGTATTGCATGTTTATTAAGTTGCGCGCAAACTGTTTTGCAGTGCCGTAGGATTTCATTATACGAGTAAGCCTAGGCGTTGCGTAGGCAGTGGCTTTTTGTAAGTCTTGCTGATTATATAATGCATCAAAGTAAGCGGCTGCTGAATCACCAGGACTGTCACTGGATACTTTAATATCGTCATTACACCCCAAAGTGAATAGACAGATTATTAGGCTAAGCAGGGTTACTATTTTTTTCATCATCATCGTTATAGTTATTTATTCAGTTTTTAAAGTGTGTAATTAAATAGTGAAGATGTAAAGAGGACGGGAAAGATTGCCTGTGAATATTTTTAATAAATAATAAAAAAGGATGCAAAAGCATCCTTTTTTACAAAATGTTTTATTGAACGAGCTCTTGTTCACTAAATTCTTCATCAAACATTGGGCTTGATAAGTAACGCTCAGTAGCACTTGGCAAAATAACGACGATATTTTTATCAGCATTTTCTGGCTTTTCGGCAATACGCTTGGCTGCAACAACGGCAGCACCTGATGAAATACCGACTAAAATACCTTCTTTTTTCATTAATTGATGCGCCATTGCAATTGCATCTTCGTTAGATACAAGCTCTGCACCATCAATTAGTGTCATATCTAGGTTACCAGGAATAAAGCCTGCACCAATACCTTGAATTTTATGAGGGCCTGGCTTAATAACCTCTCCGGCAAGCGTTTGGCTAATAACGGGAGAATTAGTTGGCTCAACCGCAATAGATTTAACGTTTAGGCCTTTTTCTGTTTTAAGGTAGCGGCTAACACCGGTAATTGTACCACCAGTACCCACACCCGCTACAAAAAAGTCTACTTTACCATCAAGGGCATCATAAATTTCAGGGCCCGTTGTTTCAAAGTGAATCTTAGGATTTGCCGGGTTTTCAAATTGCTGTAATAAAATATACTTATCAGGTGCGGTTGCTTGAATTTCTTTTGCTTTTTCAATTGCGCCGTTCATACCTTTAGCACCGTCGGTAAGCACTAGGTTTGCACCTAATGCTTTTAATAGCTTACGGCGTTCTAAACTCATGGTGTTTGGCATAGTCAGCGTTAACTTGTAACCACGTGCCGCAGCAACAAATGCTAAAGCAATGCCTGTATTTCCCGACGTTGGTTCGATAAGTTCTTTATCTTTCGTTAGCTGGCCTGATTTTTCAGCTTCCCAAATCATTGATGCACCAATACGGCATTTGATACTAAAGCTAGGGTTACGAGATTCAACTTTAGCGTATACATTCCCACCTGTAACACGGTTAAGTTTTACCAGCGGTGTATTACCGATGCTTAGTGAGTTATCTTCAAAAATAGTAGACATAATGTTCCTTTGGATACAATCTGATCAACGTATTAGCAGCCTTTGCTACTAACTATATAGACACACTTTACTGGGAGTTAAAAAAAACTAAAGTAAAGTTTGGCTATAACATATATCTATTGAGCTTATAACTAAGTGAAATAAAAATCCACAATAGCCGGCACTTTAGTTATTAAAGGTATGTACAGAGGTCGCGCTTATTTTATTGGCTTTGAAATGCGGATGAAATCTATTCATTTACCCTATATTATCTGCAAAATCTTCATGTGTTGTTGATTATTTGTGCGAATGAACCACCGTTGAACATTTTTATGACACAAGCTAAGTAAAACATGATAAAAACACGTATCTAAATTCAATAAAGCAATCACAATGAAGTTAATCTTAAAATTAATTGCCGGTATTGTTGCCGGTATTCTGGTCGGACTCTACGTACCAATTACGGGTGTTGAACTTTTATTCACGGTAAAAGAGCTGATAGGTCAAATTATCTCTTTTACTATTCCGCTTATTATTTTGTTTTTTATTGCATCGGGTATTGCAGGCCTACCAAAAGGGTCAGGTCACTTACTTGGCAAAACAGTCGGGTTTGCTTATAGCTCTACAATTATTGCAGGTACGCTTGCTTTTTTATTAGTGAGTGCTGTTATCCCATTTTTAAGTGGTGGCATAACATTCGAATCAGAAATCGCAACAGAAATAGGTAGCTTTATAGATTTAGAAATTCCACCGCTTATGGGGGTTATGACCGCATTAGTTACTGCCTTTGTATTTGGTATAGGTATGAGTCAGCTAGAATTAGACACACTGAAAAAAGTGTCCGATCAGGGACGTGATGTTATTGATGGGCTTCTGTCAAAGGTAATTATTCCGGCTTTACCATTTTATATCGCGGGCGTATTTGCGGAAATGACAGTAGCGGGGACGGTGGTTGATACGCTGCAAACATTTGGTGTGGTACTAATTGCTGCACTTGTTATGCATTGGCTATGGTTAAGCGTTTTATATATAGCGACAGGTATCTTGCTTAAACGCAATCCAATCGAATTAGTTAAAAATATGCTACCTGCTTACTTTACGGCATTAGGGACTATGTCGAGTGCGGCAACGATTCCGGTATCACTGCAATCAAGTAAAGCAAATAATGTAAAAGAAGATGTAGCTAACTTTACTGTGCCGCTTTGCGCCACTATTCACCTATCTGGATCAACGATTACAATAGTAACCTGTGCAATGGCTGTTATGTTTTTATCGCCAAATATGGCAGTACCTTCATTAATGGAGATGATGCCATTTATTATGATGCTAGGTGTCGTTATGATTGCAGCCCCTGGTGCGCCAGGTGGGGCTGTTATGTCGGCACTTGGGCTATTAACAAGCATGCTTGGCTTTAATGAAGGGGCTGTTGCATTAATGATTGCACTTTATTTAGCACAAGATAGCTTTGGCACTGCGTGTAATGTAACAGGTGATGGTATCATTGCATTATGGGTTGATCGTTTTAGCGATAAAAAATCATCTTAAACTATTAGACTGAGGCAATAACATTAGTTATTGTCTCGCTTTATCTCTGTTTGTATGGCAAATTAATTTATTAAATTGCGTGTTGTTAGGTAAATGAGGATGTTCCATTGATTAATGTACTTTTAGTTGATGACCATGAACTTGTACGAACAGGTATCAAGCGTATTCTTGATGACGTACGAGGGTTTAAAGTAATTGGCGAGGCTAAAACCGGCGAAGAGGCTGTGCAGTTCTGTCGTCAGCATGCGCCAAACATCGTATTAATGGATATGAACATGCCAGGTATGGGCGGATTAGAAGCGACTAAAAAGATTTGCCGCTATTGCCCTGATGTAAAAATCATTGTGCTTACTGTTAATTGTGAAGACCCATTTCCGAGCAAGGTAATGCAAATTGGCGCACATGGCTTTTTAACCAAAGGTGCAGGCTCTGACGAAATGGTCCGCGCTATTCGCTGTGTTCATGCTGGACAACGTTATATAGCCCCAGAAATTGCACAACAAATTGCATTAGCGCAAGTGACAGGTCGTACCGACGAAAACCCTTTTCAGAGTTTATCTGAGCGCGAACTACAAATTATGCTTATGATCACCAAAGGTGAAAAAGCACAAGATATAGCTGAGCGTTTAAACTTAAGTTCTAAAACAGTAAACAGTTATCGCTATCGGATGTTTGAAAAGCTAAATGTGGGTGGAGATGTTGAACTGACCCATTTGGCTATTCGTCATAAAATGATTGATATAGACGTGTCGTACTAATCATAATCTATGTCTGAATTTGATCATGCACATTTTCTTAAAACGCTATCAAGTGAGCCTGGTGTCTACCGTATGCTTGATAGTGGTGGCCAAGTTATTTATGTTGGAAAAGCCAAACACCTAAAAAAACGAGTCAGTAGTTACTTTAGAAGTAATATCACGGACAGTAAAACGCGTGTTTTAGTGAGTAATATTTGTGATATTGACGTCACTCTTACCAATACTGAAACCGAAGCGCTGCTACTTGAAAATAATTTAATAAAAAAATACCAGCCTCGTTACAACATATTATTACGCGACGATAAGTCGTATCCTTATATTTTACTGACCAGCCATAAACACCCTCGTTTAGCTTTTCACCGGGGTAGTCGTAAAATTAAAGGCGAATACTTTGGGCCTTTCCCAAGCGCAGGCGCAGTATCTGAAAGCTTGCGGTTAATGCAAAAAATCTTTCCTGTTCGTCAATGCGAAGACGCTTATTACCGCGCAAGAAGTCGCCCATGCTTACAATACCAGCTTAAACGTTGCTCAGCGCCGTGCGTGAACAAAGTAACGGATGATGATTACAGTGAGCAAGTAGATTACGTACGTAAATTTTTAACGGGTAAATCTCACGAAGTTATTGCTGATTTAATAAAAAAAATGGAAGAAGCCAGCCAGCAACTCAATTTTGAACTGGCGGCAAAAGTTCGCGACCAAATAATGCTACTTCGTAAAATGCAGGAGCAGCAGTCTATTTCGGGTAATTTTGCTGAAATGGATGTGGTAGGCTTTGCCCATTTGAATGGTTTAAACGGTATTCATTTATTAATGATCCGCGATCATAAAGTACTAGGTAGTAAAACGTACTTCCCAAAAGTGCCAAAAGATTCGAGTGAGCAAGAAATACTAACTTCATTTTTAGGGCAGTATTATTTAGCGCCTGGCGCGACAGGGCGTATTGCAAAAGAAATCATATTACCGTTTGAAATAGAAGAAAGCGGGGCTTTAGGTGAAGCCCTCACACAAATAAGTGAGCGCAAAGTAACCCTTAAAGTAGTTACCCGTGGTGAACGCGCGCAATACTTACAACTCGCAAATAAAAATGCATTAAATAGTATTGCGGTTAAACAAAGTACCCAAGACTCTATTAATAAACGTTATGCACAATTAAAAGCAACGCTACGCCTTGATGATATAACACGGATGGAATGTTTTGATATAAGTCACACTATGGGAGAGAACACTGTTGCTAGTTGTGTTGTGTTTGATTCGCAAGGACCAAATACAAAAGAGTACAGGCGCTATAACGTAACGGGTATTACTGGTGGTGATGATTATGCAGCAATGGAGTTTGCACTTAACAAACGCTATAACAAGCTAGTAGACGAAGAAAAAATTCCTGACGTTATTTTTATAGATGGTGGTAAGGGGCAACTCGGGCGTGCTGAGCAGTACTTTTCTAATTGGTCGCATACAAAAATGCCTTTATTAGTCGGTGTAGCAAAGGGGACTAGTCGAAAGCCTGGTCTTGAAACACTATTAATAGATGGTGGCCGTAAGACTATTCCAATGGATTCGGATGCACCTGCGCTGCATTTAATCCAGCATATACGAGATGAGTCTCACCGCTTTGCCATTGCAGGGCACCGTAATAAACGACAGAAACAACGAACACAATCACTATTAGAAGAAATAAATGGAGTAGGTTCTAAGCGCCGCCAAACATTATTGAAATATTTAGGGGGCATGCAAGGGGTAAAAGCTGCTAATATAGAACAGTTAAAGAAAGTTCCTGGGATCAGCCCTGACATGGCTGAGAAGATATTTAACCATTTGCACGATAAGGGTTAGCCTTACATGCAATATAGCAAAAAAGACATATCCAAGTAGTTATGTGGAATATTCCAAACACACTCACAACCTTTAGACTTTTTCTTATCCCCATTTTTTTGGTGATATTTTATTTGCCTTATAGCTGGGCTTTTTTTGCTGCAGCCTTTATTTTTTGGCTTGCATCTATTACCGACATACTCGACGGTTATTTAGCAAGAAAGCTTGAGCAATCAACCCCTTTTGGTGCTTTTTTAGATCCTGTTGCTGATAAAGTCATGGTATGTGCAGCACTTGTCGCATTATCTGAACAATATCAATCAATGTATATGACAATACCGGCCCTCATTATAATAAGTCGTGAAATAATTATTTCTGCACTTCGTGAATGGATGGCAGAGCAAGGTAAACGCGGTAACGTAGCTGTGTCAAATATGGGTAAAATAAAGACAGCTGCGCAAATGTTAGCCATTATCGGTTTGATTTGGCAATACGATACGTGGATGAACTATTTAAGTTTTGGGTTATTGTATATAGCCACCTTTTTAACTTTGAGTTCTATGCTGCAATATTTACGCGCAGCGTGGGATGAATTGACTAAAAACTAGCTCTAAATGTATAATAACGCAGCATTTTAGATAAAAAACAAGCAAACAGTTCAAAACTAGCATTTTTTATATTGACGCGTTTAATAATCTCTGTAGAATGCGTCCGTGTTGAGAGGGCATAGCCCCCGAGATAAACAAAACGGTAATTAATTGGTTATCTGAATGCTCACATAAATCATAATGTGTTAATTCAAATAGCTGATAATAAAATGCGGTACTAGCTCAGTTGGTAGAGCGCGACCTTGCCAAGGTCGAGGTCACGAGTTCGAGCCTCGTGTACCGCTCCAAGTTTATCTCAAGGTTATTACCCCGCACTGGGGCGGAATGGCAGAGTGGCCATGCACCGGATTGCAAATCCGTTCACCCCGGTTCGACTCCGGGTTCCGCCTCCAATCAACACTCCACACGCTTTAATTAGCAAACTCGATGCCCGAGTGGTGGAATTGGTAGACACAAGGGATTTAAAATCCCTCGACTAACAAGTCGTGCCGGTTCAAGTCCGGCCTCGGGCACCACTTTGTGGTTTAATTGCATTACCAAGTGTAATTTATAAAATAGTTAATTTAGAATTAATATGATGCGGTACTAGCTCAGTTGGTAGAGCGCGACCTTGCCAAGGTCGAGGTCACGAGTTCGAGCCTCGTGTACCGCTCCATATTCGTTTTATCCACTTGCTTTTAATAGCAAACTCGATGCCCGAGTGGTGGAATTGGTAGACACAAGGGATTTAAAATCCCTCGACTAACAAGTCGTGCCGGTTCAAGTCCGGCCTCGGGCACCACTTTATATTATTTTACCAAGGTAATTTAGAGTTGATAAACAATATTTTGCGGTACTAGCTCAGTTGGTAGAGCGCGACCTTGCCAAGGTCGAGGTCACGAGTTCGAGCCTCGTGTACCGCTCCAAATTAATTGGAAATATTTAGGCGGAATGGCAGAGTGGCCATGCACCGGATTGCAAATCCGTTTACCTCGGTTCGACTCCGGGTTCCGCCTCCATATAATTTACTCCACACGCTTTAATTAGCAAACTCGATGCCCGAGTGGTGGAATTGGTAGACACAAGGGATTTAAAATCCCTCGACTAACAAGTCGTGCCGGTTCAAGTCCGGCCTCGGGCACCATCTTTATATTAAGCGCTCTGCTTAAAAAAAATTTATAACACTTATAAGTTAACCCCAAAACCTGATTTACAATCCTTATATTTACTATGATTTATATTATTTTTGATATGCCATACTTTATGTATGTCCTACCTAATAATATCGTTGTGTGATAGTTTAGTAACGGCTTTTTATACCTATTGCTAAGCGTAATATAAGATCTCTAAATCCAGTCCTATAACGGTTCAAATAAACTAGGCACGTAATCCATAGTGATACATTATTCCTAGTGTTAATTAATGCACTTTTAATTGGGCTAAACGTCATAGACTTATGATACCAACCCGTAAAATAAACCATTAGCCTTAAAAATCCAAAACAGTAAACCAATCCACACTTCTAGAGCAAACAACATAAATTTATGCGCTGCTAGCATAAAGTAACTGTCAAATTGATCGGTAATGCATGCTCAGTGGAAGTTAAAAGTCGCGGGTAATAGTAAGTCTAGAGTGATGGTGAGAGCTTCAAATAGGTAAACAATAAAGTGCTTATACATGATTCAGAGCTATGGACATTAAACATCTGTTTTTGTAGGTTGTCTTATTTAAGCAGATAATGTCTATACAGTTCTTATCGGCTGTAACAGCTTTTACTTATAAAGGATAGAGTGATTTAGTGTAAGTACTTTTTATTTTTAGAACTAAAAAAGCGAGCCGTAGCTCGCTGCTTATTGTTTATTTCCAGGCCTCGGGGTCGACCTCTTTAGCAAGCTTTGGATGCTTAGTTTTATCAAATGTAGGCGTTAAACCTTGTTTTCGTTGCTCGTTATAATCTTTAGAGAGCCATACAACAACACCTGAAAGCATAAATAGCGCTATAACGTTCACAATAGCCATTAAGCCCATTGATATATCTGCAAGCGTCCAAATTAAACCAAGCTCACCGACTGCACCAAACATCACCATAACTAAAACAACAAGTCTAAAGATAAACATACCTTTATTAGAGTTGTGTTCTAAAAACATTAAATTTGTTTCAGCATAAGAGTAATTCGCAACAATAGACGTAAAAGCAAAAAAGAGTATAGCGATAGCAATAAAGTAAGTACCCCAATCTCCAACATGTTCTTGTAATGCAGCTTGAGTAAGTTCAATACCTAATACACCAGACTCAGGTACTAATTGCTGTGAAAGCAAGATAAGTGAGGCAGTGGCGGTACAAATTACAATAGTATCAATAAATACACCTAACATTTGCACATAACCTTGTGATGCCGGATGTGGAGGGTAAGGCGTTGCCGTAGCAGCGGCATTAGCAGCACTACCCATACCAGCTTCGTTTGAAAATAAACCACGCTTGATCCCTTGGATCATAGCTTGCGTTATGCCATAACCAATTGCACCGGCCCCTGCTTGCTCAATACCAAAGGCACTTTTTATAATAAGCACTAGTACATCCGGTAGCGCAGTAAAGTTAACAGCACAAACATAAAGAGCAACCAGCAAATAAGCTAATGCCATAAATGGCACAACCATTTCAGCAAAGCGAGAAATTGTTTTCAGGCCACCAAAAATAATGATGCCAGAGCCAATCACTAAGAAAATACCTACTATATACTTAGGTACACCAAATGCCACTTCAAATGCGGCAGCAATAGAGTTTGACTGCACAGCGTTAAATACTAAACCAAAGGCTAAAATCAAGCATAATGAGAATAAAACGCCCATCCAGCGCTTACCTAAACCATTTTGCATATAATAAGCAGGGCCACCTCTGAAGTTACCTTCAGCATCTTTTGTTTTATAAGCCTGTGCTAAAGTACTTTCAGCAAAACTGGTTGCCATACCTATTAATGCAATCAGCCACATCCAAAAAATAGCACCAGGGCCGCCTAAATATAATGCAACCGCAACGCCGGCCATATTACCGGTGCCAACGCGGGCCGCTAGCGATGTACAAAAGGCTTGAAAGGATGAAATTTCGTCTTCACCACATTTACGAGAACCAAACATTACTTTAAACATATGTGGGAATTGTACAAATTGAATAAAGCCTAATCGAAAAGTAAAAAAGAGACCTGCTGCTATTAATAAGTAGACGAGAACCTGGCCCCATAAAAGGGCACTTATACTGTTTATTATGTCTGTCATGGGTACTACCTAAATACATGAGTTAAAAAAGTGACCGCAACTTATCACATCAAGATAAAAGTGTTTAGTTTTAAAGTGTAAAAACAAGAGTTATCAACAGGGTTTTGTGGGTAACGTGTGCTTATCGTGTGCGCTTGCTTGGGGCTTAATTTTAATTACTATTTTATGTAAATAACGCTTGCGTAAAATCCGCCGCTCCCTATAATGCGGCCCCACTGAGACGGGATATGGCGACGCGCAGCGGACAACGCCTAGCGAGACCCAAACTACTCAGGGTGTTAAGTAAAACTTAGTGTTGATAAATATAACTTTTACCAAAATTAAGTGTTGACAAAAAAATAGGAAAGCGTAATATGCGCAGCCCTAGCGAGATAAAGTTTAACTTTAACCGCAACGTTCTTTAAAAATATAAAGCAATCATCTGTGTGGGCACTCGTACAGATTGAGTTCTAACAGCCAAGCTACTTCGTTCTTTATTGAGCAAGTAACGAGGCAAACAAATTAGAGTCTCAATTGAAAACTGAGTGACCAACAGAAGTAACTTATTTATAAGTTGCTTCGGCACAGTCAATTCAATATCGAAAGATATTAAAATAAATTCAGAATTCATTGAGCTGTCGAAAGACATAAAACTTTTTAATTGAAGAGTTTGATCATGGCTCAGATTGAACGCTGGCGGCAGGCCTAACACATGCAAGTCGAGCGGTAACAGAGAGGTGCTTGCACCTTTGCTGACGAGCGGCGGACGGGTGAGTAATGCTTGGGAACATGCCTTGAGGTGGGGGACAACAGTTGGAAACGACTGCTAATACCGCATAATGTCTACGGACCAAAGGGGGCTTCGGCTCTCGCCTTTAGATTGGCCCAAGTGGGATTAGCTAGTTGGTGAGGTAATGGCTCACCAAGGCGACGATCCCTAGCTGGTTTGAGAGGATGATCAGCCACACTGGGACTGAGACACGGCCCAGACTCCTACGGGAGGCAGCAGTGGGGAATATTGCACAATGGGCGCAAGCCTGATGCAGCCATGCCGCGTGTGTGAAGAAGGCCTTCGGGTTGTAAAGCACTTTCAGTCAGGAGGAAAGGTTAGTAGTTAATACCTGCTAGCTGTGACGTTACTGACAGAAGAAGCACCGGCTAACTCCGTGCCAGCAGCCGCGGTAATACGGAGGGTGCGAGCGTTAATCGGAATTACTGGGCGTAAAGCGTACGCAGGCGGTTTGTTAAGCGAGATGTGAAAGCCCTGGGCTCAACCTGGGAACTGCATTTCGAACTGGCAAACTAGAGTGTGATAGAGGGTGGTAGAATTTCAGGTGTAGCGGTGAAATGCGTAGAGATCTGAAGGAATACCGATGGCGAAGGCAGCCACCTGGGTCAACACTGACGCTCATGTACGAAAGCGTGGGGAGCAAACGGGATTAGATACCCCGGTAGTCCACGCCGTAAACGATGTCTACTAGAAGCTCGGGTCCTCGGACTTGTTTTTCAAAGCTAACGCATTAAGTAGACCGCCTGGGGAGTACGGCCGCAAGGTTAAAACTCAAATGAATTGACGGGGGCCCGCACAAGCGGTGGAGCATGTGGTTTAATTCGATGCAACGCGAAGAACCTTACCTACACTTGACATACAGAGAACTTACCAGAGATGGTTTGGTGCCTTCGGGAACTCTGATACAGGTGCTGCATGGCTGTCGTCAGCTCGTGTTGTGAGATGTTGGGTTAAGTCCCGCAACGAGCGCAACCCCTATCCTTAGTTGCTAGCAGGTAATGCTGAGAACTCTAAGGAGACTGCCGGTGATAAACCGGAGGAAGGTGGGGACGACGTCAAGTCATCATGGCCCTTACGTGTAGGGCTACACACGTGCTACAATGGCGCATACAGAGTGCTGCGAACCTGCGAAGGTAAGCGAATCACTTAAAGTGCGTCGTAGTCCGGATTGGAGTCTGCAACTCGACTCCATGAAGTCGGAATCGCTAGTAATCGCGTATCAGAATGACGCGGTGAATACGTTCCCGGGCCTTGTACACACCGCCCGTCACACCATGGGAGTGGGTTGCTCCAGAAGTAGATAGTCTAACCCTCGGGAGGACGTTTACCACGGAGTGATTCATGACTGGGGTGAAGTCGTAACAAGGTAGCCCTAGGGGAACCTGGGGCTGGATCACCTCCTTATACGATTTAGAACTTATTTGTTCGTAGTGTCCACACAGATGATTGTTAGTTAGTTTTACCCATTGGGTTTAACTAATTAATATGCTCTTTAAAAATTTGGAAAAGCTGATAATAAAATTCGTATGAATGACATTTGTTATTTGTACAGAGTTTTCAAAAGTAAAAAAGAATGATAGCAGTATCATTCAGTGCCATTTAATTGTTTCTTTGAAATGATTGATTGGTATCTACTTTAGTATTCAATATTAACTTCTGGCGAAGTTAAACTGTCACTAACGTATGACTGGATCTAACGATTTAGTATTGCGACGTGGATTTGATACTTAGGCAACGCCGCTGATATTTTTGTCGCTGGGCGCATAACGTGTTATGTAACCAAGCAAAAGTTGATAGCAAGGCAGCATAAGTAACAAAGACCAAGCAAGACCCGTTTGGGTTGTATGGTTAAGTGACTAAGCGTACACGGTGGATGCCTTGGCAGTTGGAGGC
>NZ_AQGU01000016.1 GCF_014905615.1 Pseudoalteromonas aliena SW19 | reverse complement strand
AGTTGGGTTAGCTGCTGCCTGCGCTTCAAATAATTCATGAATACATAATTCTTTTGGGTACTCCACCCTTGTGTCATTCCAACTGTCTAGTTGTTGTTTGCGCTCTTGCTCCGGTAACACACACAGGCTATGAACCGACTGTACTGAATCATTTTCTAATAATGATAAGACGTCGTTCAATGTCACTTCTAGGTAATGTGCTATGCGCTGTGCCGGTGCACGTTCGTCAATTTGTAGCTCTAATCCAAACCCCTCTCCTAAGTCATCTACCGATAGATTAAATGGATAATTAGTTCGCTCCTGACTTTCTATTACTTTGAATCCTGCATCTACCTCTAATGTTTCTTCTTGTACTGAATGACGGTAGTTCAACATCGCACTAAATAACGGTAACTGCCCTTCCACTGCACTGTAGCGTTGCGCCTCTGCCAATGAAACTTGTTCATAGGGCACTAAAGCTTGTAAGTCATCATTTATCTGACGCAATAAGGTGCTTGCACTATGATTATCTAATTCAACTTTTAATGGCAAGGTGTTGATCAACATGCCCATCATACTTTCTATCCCTGGCATACCGTTCATTCGACCCGATAATACAGTACCAAAAACAACGCTTGATTGACCGCTACACACTGATAATACTTTGGCCCAAATAAGATGAAACATTGCTGCGGGACTACTATGATGTGCCCGCATCAATCTACGCAGTTGCATCGCTTGAGTGGGAGCTAATGTCAATTTGATGCTCTCGATACCCGTGCCGTCGTTTAGTACTTCGGTTAAGCCATAGGGTAATGTTGGTGTATTTACATCGCCTAATTGTTGGCTAAAGAACGCTTTCGTATTTAACGCTGCTGTATGCTGTAAGGTACGTCCTACAAATTCACGATAAGGCACTGGGGCCGCCAATTTAGCCTCTGGATCTTGTAATAACGTTGTCAGCTCTGCCACTAAAATTTCCAACGAGACGTGATCTGATATCAGGTGATGCTCACACAGTAGTGCATAGTGTTTACCTCTCGCTTTATCTTCACATACCGATAATTGCAGTAATGGCGCTGTTTCTAACTCAATCCAGTAGTCAGCATTTGCCACATGCGCTAAAAAAGCACCGTGAACATCTTCACTTGCGTTAAACGATAGCTCTGTCACGGCCAGTTTTGCTTCACGCTGTACCACCTGCAACGCTGTCGTACGATCTCGCCACAAAATCGCTGTGCGTAGCACATCATGTCTGGCAATAAGTTGCTCTAATGCCCCCAAGAAACGAGCTAAACTTGCCCCATCATCAAACTCAAAAGTGGTACTGGTAACGTAGGGGTCTTGTTGTTCACTCATGGTATGAATAAACAATACGCCTTCTTGAAGCGGCGCAAGTGGATAAATATCTTGAATATTACCCATCCCTCCTGGAATAACTTTGGCTATCTGTGTTATTTCCTGCTCACTAACGGTTGCTAACGTCACCATTTCTGACGTGATGCTATTACAGTCAATTGGGATCCCATTGGCCGGTATAGTAATACGTGTCTCATTGCTAAATAATGTTATTTGACGAGCCATATCTTGTAAGGTACGTGCCTTAAATAGGGCCTGTACATCAGCCTGTAACCCTTGATTTCTTAGTTGACTTACTAACTGCATAATCAGCAGTGAATGACCTCCAAGTGCAAAGAAATTAGCTGTAATACTGATCTTACTCAATGGTAATGCCAATAACTCACTGCAAATTTCAACCAATAACTTTTCTTCGTACGTCTGGGGGGCTAAATATTCTTGCTGTAATACCCTCGACGGCAGTGCCAATAATGCGCGTTTGTCTAATTTACCATTCACCGTCATAGGCCATTGCACCACTGATGTGAAGGCTGTTGGTACCATATAGTTTGGTAACGAAGTCGACAAAGTCTGTTGCAGTGATTGTATTAACTCATCTGCCTGACTATCAGTCTTATCCATCACAAATTTAATATAAGCACGTAAAGATTGACCTCCTTCATTACTGTGCTCCGCCAATACTACTGCCGATGCAACCGTTGGCTCTGCCATTAATTTATTTTCTATTTCACCCAATTCAACCCTAAAACCACGAATTTTAACCTGATCGTCACTGCGGCCCATAAACGCCAGCTCACCTTTTGCCGATAAGCGTGCCATGTCCCCTGTTTTATATAATCGTTTGCTCAACGCCGGATTTGTCGCGTCATAATACGGATTATCAATAAAATATTTAGCTGTTAGGGCTGGTTGATTAAGGTAACCTTTGGCGAGACACTGACCACTAATGTAAAGCTCCCCGATCACTTCTGGAGGACATAAAGTAAGCTGCTCAGACAGTACCAAACACGCCGTATTAACATTAGCTCGGCCAATTGGTACCGCATGGGTTTCATGATAACCGTCATTAATTGCATACCCTGATGCGGTCACGGTTGTTTCCGTTGGGCCATATGTATTGATTAATTGAAAACCTGGTTTTAAGCTCGCTACTGACTTTTTATCCAGCGCCTCACCTCCGACTATCACCAAACGTAACGGCAGTGCTGTCAGTTCCTCTTGGTCCAAAGCTAATTGATGCCAAAATGCGGTGGGTAAACTGACTACGCTAATGGCATGTTTATGGCAAAAATCAATAAAAGCGTCTCGACTCAACGACACCGCGTCGTCTCGCAGAATTAAACTGGCACCACGCGTTAATGATGCTAACCACTCTTCCACAAAAATATCAAAGTTCATGGTTGAAAATTGCAATATATTGTCGGCTTCGGTGATATCGTATCGTAACTCGCAGTTAGCACTAAAATTCACCAAGTTACCATGTGTGATCATCACACCTTTAGGCGTACCCGTTGAACCCGATGTGTACATGACATAGGCTAAATGTTCAGCCGTTAGTTCGGTTATCTCTGGAGCGGTCACAGCATAGTCGTTAAAGTGTTCGGGAACACAAATTGTCACAGCGGCAACGTTAAATTCATCTAAAAGGTCATGCACTTTTTGTTGTGTCAACACCACTGATAATCCAGTGTCCTCAATCATAAAGGCAAGACGCTCTTTAGGATAAGCAGGATCCAGTGGCACATAAGCCCCTCCAGCTTTTAAAATTGCCAGTACCCCAACCATCATTTCAAGTGAGCGTTCAACGCATAATCCAACTAACGTATCCGGTCCAACATGATGTTGTACACGCAAATAATGCGCTAGTTGATTGGCGCGTTCATTCAATGCTCTGTAACTCA
>NZ_AQGU01000015.1 GCF_014905615.1 Pseudoalteromonas aliena SW19 | reverse complement strand
CAGACATTGATCAGACCAATTTCAAAAATTTCGATTTAATTTAAACGCTTAATTCTCTTTAATTTGATAAAATAACATCTCAACTTTGAGGTGTATATGAATCTAAAAATCAAACGGTTAGACCATCACGGTATTGTTTCAGGTATTATAGAAGACTTAAAAATTGTCAGCCTTTTAGATCAATACTTACCTCAAGACGATAAACAAGAAATCACCCCCGGTGAAGCTGTAAAAGGCATGATCATGAATGGACTCGGTTTTGCCAATCGACCTTTATCACTCAGCCCTCAATTTTTTACTAACTTGCCTCTTGAACATTTATTTCGTGAAGGGGTTCAAGCATCACATTTTAATCGTCACAAACTTGGTAGAACTCTCGATCAATGCTTCGAGTTTGGCTGTGAAAGCTTATTTTCATTAGTCTCCGGACAAGCATGTGAAATAGAGCAAGTTGATAAAACCTTTGAATCACTTGATACAACGAGTCATTCACTGACAGGTGAATATGCTTTTGATGATGGAGATAGTGATGAAAATGTCATTAAAATTACTCATGGCTATAGCAAGGCTCACCGTCCTGATTTAAAACAAGTCGTACAAGAAATCATTGTTAGCCAAGATGGTGGGATCCCGCTTGCATGTAAAAACTGGGATGGTAACAGCGCAGACACCGCTATTTTTAAAGCGCGAAGTAAGGCGCTTGTTGATGAGTTCACAAAAAGCCAAGCTCCTAAATACCTTGTGGCAGACTGTAAACTTTATCATAAAAGTAATGCTGAGTTTTTAACCAAAATTCAATTTCTCACGCTAGTACCTTCAACAATTTCTCTTGAAAAATCCTCTATAAGTACAGCCATAGCAGCCAACCAATGGGTTAATATTGATGATAATTATCAATATGTTATTGAAGAGGTTGATCATATGGGGATAGAGCAAAGATGGATGATTATTTATTCAAAAGCAGCTAATAGCCGAGCACAAAAAAGCATTGTTCGACAAGTTGAGCGAGCACACACAGGCATCAAAAAAGACCTCTTCCATTTACAAGCTCAACGTTTCGCTTGTCAAACTGACGCACAACGCGCATTAGATAAATTAGCGAAAAAGATGAAGCATCATCAAATAGCGACTCAGCAATTTATTAAGCATAAAGTCTATGAAGGTAAAGGGCGACCTAAAAAAGATGCGCCAGTAAAAAATATTGAATGGCAAATCACGGCAGAAATTGAAGAAAACGAAACCGCAATAAAACAGATTGTAGAACAAAAGTCATGCTTCGTATTAGCAACGAATATTGATAAAGAAGCCCTTTCACCAGTAGGTTTACTTAAGCATTACAAAGCACAATCTGAAGTAGAAAAAGGGTTTAGGTTTTTAAAAGACCCCTTGTTTTTTGTTTCATCATTATTTATCAAAAAGCCAAGTAGAATAGATGCTCTGTTGATGGTGATGACACTTTCATTGTTAGTTTATTCAATTGCGCAAAGACGAATGAGAGCGAATATGAAAAAAGAAAAAGCCACGATCGCGAATCAAATCAATAAAGAAATATCTAACCCAACATTACGTTGGGTCTTTCAGTGTTTTGAGGGAATTAATCTACTCCAGCAAGGCGACAAAATCAGCTTGGATGGTTTTGATGAGTTCAGGGAAAAAATAATAAGGCTCATTGGTGGACATGCGTTGAATTTATATAAAATCCAAAAAGTTGCCTAGGGGTCTGATCAATGCCTG
>NZ_AQGU01000014.1 GCF_014905615.1 Pseudoalteromonas aliena SW19 | reverse complement strand
TATTCCCCATAAATAGGCGATAACGCAGCATAAATGCCAAACATGCGCTGTCCTTGGGTTCTGCCTAGGGGCGATTAACTCTTTGTTGCTCGGTTTTGATTTAGCCCACTAGGTTACAAACCTCACGCCGCGATTAAATCGCCCCTAGATTGAACACATTTTAATCCTGAAAGGTCAACAGATGTATGGACTCCCACTTCCCTCAGGAGTAACGTAATAAGCGATAAAACTTTTACCAAGGAGCCCATACATGTTTGATTGTAATGTAATCACAATTGATTTAGCAAAAAATTTATTTCAGGTTTGTAAAACAGATAAGAATGGACATGTTATTTATAACAAAGCAATCACGAGAGCTAAACTTAAAGAATTGTTAATTAAAGAGAAGCAATCTTTAGTTGCTATGGGATCGTGTGGCGGAACACATTATTGGGCACGCTTTGCGAAACAGGCTGGTCATCAAGTAAAAGCGATTAATGCACGACAGGTAAAAGCATTCCGTCAAGGGCAAAAGACAGATGCGAATGATGCGCTGGCTATTTCTGTTGCGGCTCGCCTGCCTCATATTAAAGGAAGTCGTTTACTTTCAGCCCATGAGCAATGCCTGCAAGGCATTGAATGTATGCGTGATTTATTGGTCAAACAAAAAGTAAGTTTAAGTAATCAACTCAGAGGCTTACTTTTGGAGTTAGGGTATCCAATAGCTCAAGGCGATACCCCGTTAATTCACGCTATACCTGAGATACTAGAAGAGGCAGAAAATAGTTTAACAGCCTCATTTCGTTTTTCAATTCACCTCCTTTTTAAACGCTTTAAGGAGACAATTGAAGAAGCAAAGCTGATTGAAAAACAATTGCATGAAATAATTAAAGAAGATAAAACATGTAACCGCTTACAAGCCTTAGAGGGAGTCGGTCCAGTCTGTGCAATTTTGATAAAAATAGCGCTAGGTAATGCAACACATTTCAAAAGTGGTCGAGAAGCCGCCGCATGTTTTGGTCTAACACCAGTACAACATAGCAGTGGGGGTAAAGAAAAAATAGGCGCGATATCTAAAGTGATAGGAAATAAGAAGCTGCGAAGTGCTTTGTTTAAAGGTGCATTAGCGGTTGTTTCCCAACTAGAAAAAAGAGAAAGTCGCAGTGAAAAAGATGTATGGTTGAAAGCATTAACCGCGCGTCGAGGAAAGAAAGTAGCAGCCATTGCTTTAGCGAATAAAACGATAAGAACGGCTTTTGCAATGCAAAAGCATGATAAAGAATACCAGCCACAATTACTTGCGGCTTAAAATTTGTCAATAAGAGCGCTTAAAATAGGTAAGACCAACCTTCAATAGACTGTTAGGGCCTGAAGTTTCATAAACTGCTCAACAGAAAAGTCATGAAGGTGCGAATACATAAGAGGCCAGAGGTAGCCCCTCAATTTGAGCCCGTATATAAGCTAGCATCTAAATTTATTTTAACTTTTTCTTTTTGACATTGACGGAGAGTCCATATAAGGCCCTAGT
>NZ_AQGU01000013.1 GCF_014905615.1 Pseudoalteromonas aliena SW19 | reverse complement strand
AGTAATATCTACTTTAGTCATATTAACTTCTTCGCTTGTTTCACTATCACATAAAACGCGTTTGGCGTTGTATGGTTAAGCCTCACGGGTAATTAGTACAAGTTAGCTTAATGGCTCACACCACTTCCACATCTTGCCTATCAACGTTGTAGTCTTCAACGGCCCTTCAGAGACTTTAAAAGTCTAGTGAGAACTCATCTCGAGGCCTGCTTCGCGCTTAGATGCTTTCAGCGCTTATCAGTTCCGAACGTAGCTACCGGGCAATGCCATTGGCATGACAACCCGAACACCAGCGGTTCGTTCACTCCGGTCCTCTCGTACTAGGAGCAACCCCTCTCAATTCTCAAACGCCCACGGCAGATAGGGACCGAACTGTCTCACGACGTTCTAAACCCAGCTCGCGTACCACTTTAAATGGCGAACAGCCATACCCTTGGGACCGACTTCAGCCCCAGGATGTGATGAGCCGACATCGAGGTGCCAAACACCGCCGTCGATATGAACTCTTGGGCGGTATCAGCCTGTTATCCCCGGAGTACCTTTTATCCGTTGAGCGATGGCCCTTCCATTCAGAACCACCGGATCACTATGACCTACTTTCGTACCTGCTCGACGTGTCTGTCTCGCAGTTAAGCTGGCTTCTACCATTACACTAACCGTACGATGTCCGACCGTACTTAGCCAACCTTCGTGCTCCTCCGTTACTCTTTAGGAGGAGACCGCCCCAGTCAAACTACCCACCAGGCACTGTCCGTAACCCCGATTCAGGGGCCAACGTTAGAACATCAAAACTACAAGGGTGGTATTTCAAGGTTGACTCCACAACAACTAGCGTCGCTGCTTCAAAGTCTCCCACCTATCCTACACATGTAGGTTCAATGTTCAGTGCCAAGCTGTAGTAAAGGTTCACGGGGTCTTTCCGTCTAGCCGCGGGTACACAGCATCTTCACTGCGATTTCAATTTCACTGAGTCTCGGGTGGAGACAGCGTGGCCATGGTTACACCATTCGTGCAGGTCGGAACTTACCCGACAAGGAATTTCGCTACCTTAGGACCGTTATAGTTACGGCCGCCGTTTACCGGGGCTTCGATCAAGAGCTTCTCCCTAAGGATAACCCCATCAATTAACCTTCCGGCACCGGGCAGGTGTCACACCGTATACGTCATCTTGCGATTTTGCACAGTGCTGTGTTTTTAATAAACAGTCCCAGCCACCTGGTCACTGCGGCTCCCGTCCGCTTAGAGAGCAAGTCTCATCACAGATAGGAGCGTACCTTCTCCCGAAGTTACGGTACGATTTTGCCTAGTTCCTTCACCCGAGTTCTCTCAAGCGCCTTAGTATTCTCTACCTGACCACCTGTGTCGGTTTGGGGTACGATTCCATATAATCTGAAGCTTAGAGGCTTTTCCTGGAAGTATGGCATCAGCAACTTCATC
>NZ_AQGU01000012.1 GCF_014905615.1 Pseudoalteromonas aliena SW19 | reverse complement strand
CCTGCACTGCCATCAGCCCGTCTTCAGTATTTAGTTAATGATGCCAATACACATGTCGTATTGAGTGTGAAAGCGGTCACTGAATACGTAGAGCTTAGCAGTGCAACCGTGGTATTACTTGATCAACTAGGGAGTGTATCTGAGCATCAATTTTCTACTTATAGTGAAACAAACATTATACCAAGCGAAATAGGACTGAATGCCCACAATCTCGCTTATATGATTTACACATCAGGCTCAACGGGTAATCCAAAAGGCGTGCTAATTGAACATCAGGCGCTGCACAATCGTATTGATTGGATGGACCGTGAATATGGGTGTGACAGCAGTGATAAAATTCTTCAAAAAACGCCCTATAGTTTTGATGTGTCGGTATGGGAATTTGTGTGGCCTATGCTTAAAGGCGCACAACTAGTCATTAGTAAACCAGAGGGGCATAAAGATCCGAGTTATTTAACAGAGCTAATCATTGAAACGGGGATCACTAAACTGCACTTTGTGCCATCGATGCTTGGTGTCATGTTAGAGCATGGTGACTTAGGGCGTTGTGAGTCAATAAAACACGTGTTTTGTAGTGGTGAAGCGTTACAAATCAACCATGTGACACAATTTAACGCGTGTCTGCCTAAGGCGGGACTGCATAACTTATATGGTCCGACCGAAGCGGCAATTGATGTCAGTTATTGGGATTGTTCGCAGGCACATGGCAGTAGCATACCGATTGGTAAGCCGATCCAAAATATTCAATTGTATATATTAGACGATGAAGCCAATTTGCTCCCGCAAGGTGCATGTGGAGAATTACACATAGGTGGAGATGGTTTAGCACGAGGATATTTAAATCGTCCAGCGCTAACCGAAGAGCGATTTATTACCAATCCATTTTATAATGAGGGTAAGTTAGGGAGCAGTGCCCGATTGTATAAAACGGGAGACTTAGTCCGTTATGACAGTAACGGCAATATAGAATATATGGGGCGTTTAGATCATCAAGTTAAAATTAGAGGCTTCAGAATAGAGCTGGGTGAAATAGAGTATCAGATTGCTGAGCATGAACAGATAGACTCAGCGCAAGTTGTGGCGGTGACAGATAAAAGTGGTAATCAACGTTTGCTTGCTTACGCAAAAACGGTGGTAGAGGGAACATCAGAAGTAGAGTTGCTCGCTTCGTTAAAGCAGGCATTAGGAAGCGTGTTACCAGAATACATGATCCCAAGTCGCTTTATTTTACTATCACAGTGGCCGCAAACAGCCAACGGAAAAATTGACCGAAAAGCATTACC
>NZ_AQGU01000011.1 GCF_014905615.1 Pseudoalteromonas aliena SW19 | reverse complement strand
TGACCTTTTTCTAATAATTAACTTTAAGGTTAATTATTACGCTACGATAGTTGCTACAACACCAGCACCTACAGTACGGCCACCTTCACGGATAGCAAAACGAAGACCTTCATCCATCGCGATTGGCGCGATTAGAGTTACAGTCATCTTGATGTTATCACCAGGCATTACCATTTCTACGCCATCTGGTAACTGTACGTCACCTGTTACGTCAGTTGTACGGAAGTAGAACTGTGGACGGTAACCTTTGAAGAATGGAGTATGACGACCACCTTCATCTTTCGAAAGTACGTATACTTCTGAAGTGAATGTAGTATGTGGGTTGATTGAACCAGGCTTAGCTAGTACTTGACCACGTTCAACGTCTTCACGTTTAGTACCACGTAGAAGTGCACCGATGTTTTCGCCAGCACGACCTTCGTCAAGAAGCTTACGGAACATTTCAACACCAGTACAAGTAGAACGAGTTGTATCATTGATACCAACAATTTCTACTTCGTCATTGATGCGGATGATACCAGCTTCAACACGACCAGTTACAACAGTACCACGACCCTGGATTGAGAAAACGTCTTCGATAGGCATGATGAAAGGCTTATCGATGTCACGCTCTGGCTCTGGGATGTAAGTATCAAGTGCGTTTGCAAGCTCAACAATCTTATCTTCCCACTCTTTCTCGCCTTCTAACGCTTTAAGCGCAGAACCAGCGATTAGAGGTAAGTCATCACCTGGGAAATCGTATTCTGAAAGAAGTTCACGAACTTCCATTTCTACTAGTTCAAGTAGCTCTTCGTCATCAACCATGTCACATTTGTTCATGAACACGATGATGTAAGGAACGCCAACCTGACGAGAAAGAAGGATGTGCTCACGCGTTTGTGGCATAGGGCCATCAGTCGCAGCAACTACTAAGATCGCGCCGTCCATTTGAGCAGCACCAGTGATCATGTTTTTAACATAATCGGCGTGACCAGGACAATCTACGTGCGCGTAGTGGCGTGAAGGAGTATCGTATTCAACGTGAGACGTTGAAATAGTGATACCACGTTCACGCTCTTCTGGAGCGTTATCGATTGATGCGAAATCTTTAGCAACACCGCCGTATACTTTTGCAAGTACGTTAGTGATTGCTGCAGTTAGTGTAGTTTTACCGTGGTCAACGTGGCCAATTGTACCAACGTTTACGTGCGGTTTTACGCGTTCAAACTTTTCTTTTGCCAT
>NZ_AQGU01000010.1 GCF_014905615.1 Pseudoalteromonas aliena SW19 | reverse complement strand
GGTGATATCAAGTGGTCAGTGCAACATGGTTTTTAATCATATCATTAGGAGTTAAATAGTTTAATATTCTTCTTGGTCGATTATTTAGTTTATTAGCGATTTTATCTAAATAACGTTGGTCAAAGCCATGTAGGCTTGTCTTTTTGGGAAAGTACTGCCTTAATAGGCGATTTGTATTTTCATTTGTTCCCCTTTGCCACGGACTACTCGGGTCACAAAAGTAAACATCTGTATTCGTATTTTTAGTAAATCTTTTATGGTCTGCTAATTCCATTCCCCGATCCCACGTTAGTGTGTTTTTAAGTGCCTTTGGTAAACCATTAAATTTCAGAATAAGTGCATTTACTACATTTTTAGTATCCTTACCATTAACTTGTACCAAAGCTGTATACCGTGTTTTTCGATCAACCAATGTTGCTATATGTGAGTTGCTACTTCCTGATATTAAATCGCCCTCCCAGTGACCTAGAGTTTCTCGTGTTTCAATTTCATGAGGCCTTTCATGAATTGTTTTAGCATCAATAATACCTTTATAAATTCCCTTATTTGTTGAGCGTTTACCATGCCTCAACTTACGTTTTGAGCGAAGATAGCTAAGGACTGCTTTTTCGAAAATATAGCGTGATGGGATAAATAACGTTTTATAAATAGTCTCATGTGAGATATGCATTTCAGATGATGCTGGGTGTTTTATTTTTAACCAGCCAGAAATTTGCTCTGGTGACCAGTCATCTAGTAGCTTAGATTCAACCAAATCGCTAAGTGGATTACCTTTTTGCAATTTACATTGCTTTGGCCTTAATGCTCGCTCTAGCGCATTTTTATCAGCCGTAACTGCACGGTATTTGGCAATACCACCATTGCGTTTGATTTCACGGCTTACTGTTGACGCTGCCTTTTCTACATTACGAGCTATTGCCCTGATAGATAAGCCTGAAGCTAAACCTCTTGATATATCTTCTCGCTCTTCTAAAGAAAGAAACGATAATCGACGTTTTCGTTGCACTGGCGATATTCCACCTTTTAATTTAAGTACACCGAATATAGAACCAGCATGCCTATCAAGCGTCAAGCCTATTTCGCTAAGCGTTTTACCTTCACGCCATAAGAACCATGCTTTCAGCTTTTCAATATCACTTAAACCACGTTTTGATAAGTCAGTCATAACAACCTAATTAATAATCAATTATAAGGTGTTGCATTGACCTATTGAATTCACC
>NZ_AQGU01000009.1 GCF_014905615.1 Pseudoalteromonas aliena SW19 | reverse complement strand
AAGACCCGTTTGGGTTGTATGGTTAAGTGACTAAGCGTACACGGTGGATGCCTTGGCAGTTGGAGGCGATGAAGGACGTATTAACTTGCGATAAGCCTAGTCAAGCTAGTAAAAAGCACTTGAGACTAGGATTTCCGAATGGGGAAACCCACCTGCTTGCAGGTATCGTTAACTGAATACATAGGTTAACGAGGCGAACGCGGAGAACTGAAACATCTAAGTACCCGTAGGAAAAGAAATCAACCGAGATTCCGAAAGTAGCGGCGAGCGAAATCGGAACAGCCCTTAAGCTTATTATGTGTTAATGGAAGGCTCTGGAAAGTGCCACGATACAGGGTGATAGTCCCGTACATGAAAAGACATTTTAAGTGAAATCGAGTAGGTCGGAGCACGTGAAACTTTGACTGAATATAGGTGGACCATCATCTAAGGCTAAATACTCCCAACTGACCGATAGTGAACCAGTACCGTGAGGGAAAGGCGAAAAGAACCCCTGTGAGGGGAGTGAAATAGAACCTGAAACCGTGTACGTACAAGCAGTAGGAGCCCACTTGTTGGGTGACTGCGTACCTTTTGTATAATGGGTCAGCGACTTATATTTTGTAGCGAGGTTAACCGAATAGGGTAGCCGTAGGGAAACCGAGTCTTAACTGGGCGACTAGTTGCAAGGTATAGACCCGAAACCCGGTGATCTAGCCATGGGCAGGTTGAAGGTTGAGTAACATCAACTGGAGGACCGAACCCACTAACGTTGAAAAGTTAGGGGATGACCTGTGGCTAGGAGTGAAAGGCTAATCAAACCGGGAGATAGCTGGTTCTCCCCGAAATCTATTTAGGTAGAGCCTCGGACGAATACTTACGGGGGTAGAGCACTGTTAAGGCTAGGGGGTCATCCCGACTTACCAACCCTTTGCAAACTCCGAATACCGTAAAGTAATATCCGGGAGACACACGGCGGGTGCTAACGTCCGTCGTGAAGAGGGAAACAACCCAGACCGCCAGCTAAGGTCCCAAAGTCATAGTTAAGTGGGAAACGATGTGGAAAGGCCCAGACAGCCAGGAGGTTGGCTTAGAAGCAGCCATCCTTTAAAGAAAGCGTAATAGCTCACTGGTCGAGTCGGTCTGCGCGGAAGATGTAACGGGGCTAAACTATGCACCGAAGCTGCGGATTCAGAATTTATTCTGAGTGGTAGGGGAGCGTTCTGTAAGC
>NZ_AQGU01000008.1 GCF_014905615.1 Pseudoalteromonas aliena SW19 | reverse complement strand
TTCCCGAATTCATTATGCAAGTGCACCATTGACCATAACCCACCAATAAATATGACATTCTGAAGTATTTGCTAATGTAGTAAGTGCGACCAAACTCATTATCGAGGGAATTCAGAATGCCTTACGAACATCTTAACAGTTTCGAACGAAAAGCTATCTACTATCGATTCAACAGTGGCGAAAGCTGCCGATCCATTGGTAAACTATTAAATCGACACCATACAACTATCATGCGTGAAGTTAAGCGAAATAAGCCACCCTACTATGATTATTTCGATGAGGCAGCGCACGAAAAAGCGATGGCAAGAAGGAAGGTCGCTAGGCATGCAAGAAAAAGAAACAATAAGGCACTGTACGAGCTTGTGCTGAGTAAGATAGTAATGGGATGGTCTCCAGATGCTATAGCAGGTCGGCTTAAGAAGGATAACCCGTCAGATGAATTAATGCATGTCAGCCATGAAACAATCTATCAATGGGTGATTAAGGATTTTAAAGCAGGTGGAGAGCTATACAAAGACTTAGCGAAGAGGCATAAAAAAAGACGTAAACAACGTAAATATGGCGATTTACGTGGGCAAATTAAGAATAGAGTAAGTATTAGCGAACGACCAAAAATAGTCGAAGACAGAAGCCGAATAGGTGACTGGGAAGGTGATTTAATTGAAGGCAAAAAGGGCTCTGGTTTTTTTGTAACCCATGTTGACCGTAGCTCTCGATATTTAATCGCGCAAAAAATAGAGACTAAGCAAGCTGAGTCATTCAATACGGCTACAGTAGAGATGTTTAAAGAGATTCCAGAGCATAAACAGTTAACTCTGACCTTGGATAATGGAAAAGAATTTTCGAAATTTAAAGCCTTGGAAGAAGAACTAGATTTTATTATTTACTTTGCTGATCCTTATTGTTCGTGGCAACGAGGAACAAATGAACATACAAACGGTCTGATCAGGCGTTATTTCCCAAAGAAAACTGATTTCTCAACTATAACTAATGAACAACTCCAAGAGGTTGTAATGAAAATTAATACTCGCCCAAGGAAAATACTAAATTATCAGACAGCTGAAGAAGTCTTTATTAATTAGTGGTTTAAGGTTTGGTGCACTTGGAACCTGAATTCGGG
>NZ_AQGU01000007.1 GCF_014905615.1 Pseudoalteromonas aliena SW19 | reverse complement strand
GCTTACGTGCCATTGGACTCAAATTATCCTCAGTCACGTTTAGCATACATGTTAGAAGACACAGAGGTCACAGTGGTGTTGACTGAGCAGAGATTAGCGGAAGTATTAGCCTTTAGTCAAGTGCCATTGGTGTGTGTTGATAGCCTAGATATGGAATTGAAAGAACACAGTTGTGAAAATCTACCCAGAGCGATAGGGCAAACATCAGAGTCACTGGCTTATGTGATTTATACATCAGGTTCAACAGGTAAACCAAAAGGAGTGATGACACCACATAGGGCGGTAAATCGTTTAGTTCATACACCAAATTTTATGGAGTTAGATAGTAATACCGTATTTTTACAATGCGCTAACATTGCCTTTGATGCAGCGACATTGGAAATATGGGGACCGTTATTAAATGGCGGACGTTGTGTCTTGTACCCAGACGACTTTATTACTATTGAGCGATTAAATACGGTGATAACAGAGCAAAATGTCACCGCATTGTGGCTGACATCGGGGTTATTTACCGAATGGAGTAAAGGATGCCAGCCGAGTTTAGGATTGAAATATGTATTAGCAGGGGGTGACGTATTGAATCCTCAAGCGGTACAAACAGTGCAAGAAGCGTTACCAAGGGTTCAGATTATTAATGGTTATGGGCCGACAGAAAACACCACATTTACTTGTTGTTATCCTATCCCACGAGGTAGGGACTTATCAAAGGGAGTACCAATAGGATTAGGAGTGCAAGGAGACACAGTACTAATCTTATCAGCGCAGGGTAGTTTAATCCCAGCAGGGGGCATTGGTGAATTGTGTGTTGGAGGAGATGGCTTAGCATTAGGGTATCTGAATCAGCCGGAGATGACAGATAGTCGCTTTATAAGGAACCCTTATAGTGACGATTTAGGTTGCAAAGGAAAGGTGTATAAGACAGGCGATTTGGTGCGTTATGGCAAGGATGGGTTAATAGAGTATGTTGGGCGTGTTGACGATCAAATAAAAATCCGTGG
>NZ_AQGU01000006.1 GCF_014905615.1 Pseudoalteromonas aliena SW19 | reverse complement strand
TAACCTGAGATCTGCTTAAGCGATAACTAATGCATTAAGCTCTACGTCAGTTAAATTAAGGTGTGGCTTATTTTCTTTAAAGCAATAAGCCACCAATCCAGCCACTAAATTCAACATAAAGCCGTTCATACTCCGATGTCTCGAATGTTCAATGAAGGATATATTCTTGAGTTGGTCATTAATTGTTTCGATTATAAAACGCTTTGAAAGCATCGCTCTATCCCATAATGACATCGCTTTTGCCTTCATATTTTTGCGAACCGTCGTAATGAGCTTTACCCCTTTATCGAGCAAATCCGCTTCTAAAGCCTTACTTAAATATCCTTTGTCACCGTATAATTTATCCGTCAGGCAGCTCGCTAATTCGCGGACTGGTTGAGTATCATGTACATTTCCTGTTGTCACTTTCGCAGCAACAATTTCACCATGATGATTAACGACTAAATGCAGCTTGAAGCCGTAAAACCATCCCATCGTTCCTTTACCTCGCTGGGCTATTCCATCAAAGGTTTTGTGTCTTGGAATACGAATATTGTGGCAGACCTTAATAGATGTAGAGTCAATGAATTCAACGCCTGTGGGTTTACCTTTAAGTGAAGTGAAATAGGCACACATTGGCACAATTACTCTCGGCATAACGGCTAGAAATCGTGTGTAACTGAGTAAGTTAGGAAATTCACTTTTGTACATAAGTGATACATAACCAAGGTAGTAGTTTTTGAAATCACGATGATGTGACATGTGAAAACTAATAACAATAGTCATAATTTCACTGGTCGTCATACGCCCTGCTCGCTGACGTTTTTGGGTGCCATCTTCGAGTAATTGTTTTTTCCATTGGGGTATAAATACTTTGCAAAAATCATCGACATCGCAAAACAATTCAACTAATTTAATCATGCCTGTTCCTTGTTTATCCAATCGTTCTTGGTCGAAAGATCGGATCTCGGAACAGGCATTTAGTTCAATTTCTTAAACGAGATTCAGGTT
>NZ_AQGU01000005.1 GCF_014905615.1 Pseudoalteromonas aliena SW19 | reverse complement strand
TGTTTAAGAATATTTTACATCGCCCACTGAACTTAGACATAGCCTTGCCTAAAGCAAAACCTCGGGCACCTACTTATTTATCGCGTGATGATATTCGACGACTTATAGAAAGTTGCACGGATATGCGCTTAAAAACATTGATAGTGGTGTGTTATGGATGTGGTTTGCGTATTGGCGAACTGCTGCGCATCAAAGTGCAAGACATCGATGGACAGCGTAAAACCATTTTAATTGAACATGGTAAAGGAGATAAGTCACGCTATGTTGTTGTATCAGATAGCGTGCTAAATCAATTACGTTGTTATTGGAAAATGTATCACCCAACGGGCTGGATGTTTTATTCACGATGGTTAATGGATAAACCCATGTCACCCTCAAGCTTCAGAAAGGCATTGAAAAAACATGCACAAATGTGTGGTTTAAAGCACTGTAATCCACATGTATTACGCCATGCTTATGCAACACATCAACTTGAGTTAGGGATGCCGCTTCATCAACTTCAACATCAGCTTGGTCACAGTGACATTAGAACCACGCAAAGTTACTTACACTGGTTACCTGAATTAGGGCATGGTGGCATTGATTTACTCGCAAGTTGGGGAAACCAATGAGCGGCTTGCACCTCGCTGATATTTTAAATTCTGGCCTTGGGAATTATCGGCAGCACCACATAATGAGTTATCAGCAGTTACGTGTCTGCCAACACCTTCAATCATGCAGAACGGGTCAGCTCGGTTATCAAGCATGGCAATGTGATAACTGTAGTGAAGTACAACAAATTGGGTGTAGTTGTCGAGACCGTCATTGCCCACGTTGCCAAGG
>NZ_AQGU01000004.1 GCF_014905615.1 Pseudoalteromonas aliena SW19 | reverse complement strand
ATAACTGTAGTGAAGTACAACAAATTGGGTGTAGTTGTCGAGACCGTCATTGCCCACGTTGCCAAGGGATGGCTACGGCTAAATGGGTGCAAAAACAGCAGGAAGATTTATTACCGTGTCGGTATTTCCACCTTGTTTTTACACTCCCTCATGAGTTGAATATCATTGCTCACTATAACCCAAACGCGTTGTATCAGTGTTTATTCAAAGCCACATGGCAAACGCTGAGTAAATTTGCGAAACGGAAAAAGCATGGCCAGTTAGGCATGACTAGCGTGCTGCATACGTGGGGGCAAAACTTAAGTCAGCATATTCACCTGCATTGCTTGATACCCGCAGGAGCGCTTGGTAAAGCACACTGGCACGAAATAGAAAAAGGTTATTTATACCCAGTAAAAGCATTATCAACGGTCTTTAGAGGAAAAATGCTCGCGGCGCTCAATGAATGCGATAGTTCATTCGCGAAGGTAAGCACCCCGACTAAATGGTGTGTTTATAGCAAAGCCTGTTTAACGTACAGTGAAAAGTTAGTCAGTTACCTTGCACGTTATACCCGAAAAGGCGTGATGTCAGAATCACGGCTGGTATCAGCGAATGAACAAACAGTGAGTTTTAAATACCGCGATTATAAAGATAATAACCGGAATAAGGTCATGACACTGAGTTGTGACGAATTTTTACGGCGTTATTTACAACATATATTGCCCAAAGGGTTTATGCGCATTCGCCACTATGGATTTTTAGCCAATGCATGTCGTAAACAAAAGTTAGCGTTAATAAGGACTCAAGAGTCACACACATGTAAACCAGTGA
>NZ_AQGU01000003.1 GCF_014905615.1 Pseudoalteromonas aliena SW19 | reverse complement strand
ATCTAATCCCGTTTGCTCCCCACGCTTTCGTACATGAGCGTCAGTGTTGACCCAGGTGGCTGCCTTCGCCATCGGTATTCCTTCAGATCTCTACGCATTTCACCGCTACACCTGAAATTCTACCACCCTCTATCACACTCTAGTTTGCCAGTTCGAAATGCAGTTCCCAGGTTGAGCCCAGGGCTTTCACATCTCGCTTAACAAACCGCCTGCGTACGCTTTACGCCCAGTAATTCCGATTAACGCTCGCACCCTCCGTATTACCGCGGCTGCTGGCACGGAGTTAGCCGGTGCTTCTTCTGTCAGTAACGTCACAGCTAGCAGGTATTAACTACTAACCTTTCCTCCTGACTGAAAGTGCTTTACAACCCGAAGGCCTTCTTCACACACGCGGCATGGCTGCATCAGGCTTGCGCCCATTGTGCAATATTCCCCACTGCTGCCTCCCGTAGGAGTCTGGGCCGTGTCTCAGTCCCAGTGTGGCTGATCATCCTCTCAAACCAGCTAGGGATCGTCGCCTTGGTGAGCCATTACCTCACCAACTAGCTAATCCCACTTGGGCCAATCTAAAGGCGAGAGCCGAAGCCCCCTTTGGTCCGTAGACATTATGCGGTATTAGCAGTCGTTTCCAACTGTTGTCCCCCACCTCAAGGCATGTTCCCAAGCATTACTCACCCGTCCGCCGCTCGTCAGCAAAG
>NZ_AQGU01000002.1 GCF_014905615.1 Pseudoalteromonas aliena SW19 | reverse complement strand
GTAAATACAAATACAGCGTCTTTAAACGCACAAAGAAACTTGTCTAAATCAAGCGATGCGTTAGGTACATCAATGCAACGTCTTTCATCTGGTATGAAAATTAACAGTGCCAAAGACGATGCGGCTGGTCTACAAATAGCAAACCGCTTAACATCACAGGTAAATGGTTTAGGTGTTGCTCAACGTAACGCGAATGATGGTATTTCGATGGCACAAACGGCTGAGGGTGCGATGCAAGAATCATCGAACATCTTACAGCGTATGCGTGATTTATCACTACAGTCAGCGAATGGTTCAAATGATGCGGATGCACGTGCAGCGCTACAAAAAGAAGTAGGCGCTCTTCAACAAGAGCTAACACGTATTTCTGAAACCACAAAGTTTGGTGGTACGAGCTTAATTGATGGTTCATTCGGTACAAAACAATTCCAAGTTGGTTCAAATGCAAATGAAACTATCAACGTAAGTTTACGTGATATGTCAGCAGATGCGATTGGTGCAAA